>JBIODP010000020.1:0-16644 GCA_044445195.1 Burkholderiales bacterium
CGACCAAAACGCCGTGCAAACATTGTACATCGCCTATTTTGGCCGTCCGGCTGCCCCGGCCGGACTTGCTTACTGGCTAAGCAACGGCCAATCATTGGATCAGGTCGGCAGCTATTTTTCCCATAGTCCTGAACTCATCGCTCAAATTCCCGGTCTGAACCCCAACGCGCTCACCCAATCCACTGCGAGCGCGCTCGTCACTAATTTCTATGCCAATCTGTTCGGGCGTCAACCACTACCGGCTGGCCTGACCTACTGGACCAACGAGCTCCTCAGCGGGGCTATCACCGTCAATAATCTCGGAACGACGCTGGTTGCCAATGCTTCGAGTGGCGACAGCGCCACCATTGCAAACAAGGTAGCGGTTGCCAATTACTTTACCGCTCAGGTCACCGCTCAGAATGCGGCCAATGCTTACAGCGGAAATGCGGCCCACGCCACTGTTCGTACGATGTTGGATGGTATCACTGCCACCACACCCCCTGCCACCTATGATTCCACTGTTAGTTCTGTAATCTCATCACTTCCTACAAACACGACAGGTGTCGACTATCCACTATTAAGTGCATACCAATCTTTCAGGCAACAAGGTTCGTCTTACACCTTCACAAGCAGTGGGTCTTGTAGCGGAACGGGAACTATTATCGACTCGCCGGCTAGCACTACTTCGAGCTTTAATGGCGTTTCTGGATATTCCGCATCAGAAACGTTTAGTGATTCATTCGCTAACTGCACTTCCCTATCCGCGACATATTCGCTCACTAGATATTTTGATCAAAATTATCTACCCCTTGGTTATAACGTTCAGTCCGGTGTTTATGCCGTATTTCAAACACCAGCTCAAATACCCGCGAACGTATCGGTTGGCAGCACTGGCACAGTTGGAACCTTAACTTTATATGCTGACAGCTCAAAATCGACAATCATCGGGACAGAAACGTATAGCTACTCGGTACAGTCTGGCGCTGTCGGAAGCAGTACGATAAATGTGATATTTACGTCTAGCATCTATAATACTGGCGCCGCGTTAACTTCAGTGGATCAGGACACGTATCAATTGACTACAGGTGGCACAATGACGTTGGTCTCGTCTGATGTTCAATATTTTGGCGGATCAACGACAAATATGACATGGACCTATAGCTCAAATAACGGCGGTAGTGGAGGTTCCAGCGGAGGTAGTATGGGTGGAGACGGCACCGCTATAACTCTCACTAATCCCAACGTTACCGACGCGCATCAATGCCTGTCTTATACTTCGGATCAGTATGGTTATGCCGCAATTGCTAATAGCTGCACTTACATTGTATCGGGTGCGTATTGCATCACGAACGTAACGGGCAATTTTCCTGTACCAGATTGTAGCGCAAACGGTACTTATGACGGATACAATGTTTTGAACTCTGGCCAATTTTATGCCAACCCTGGGCAGGTCGCGTCACTAACTAATGGAATTGGTGGTGGCCTTAGATATGGGAACGGTAATATTTATTATTTTGGTTGTGGGTTTGCTGGGACCACATTGACGTCGGCTGCTCCTATTTTGATAAGCATTAACCCGACTACTGGCATTTGTTTTGACGATGCAGCAAGATAATTGGTTCTGGGTTTTATATGGACGCTCCAGTCTGCCAAGGTAGCCCAAAAAAAAGGTGATAGGAGCAGTATTCGAGAGCATTTTATCGTGAGCCACATCTAATCAAAAGTAAGCGCCCGACGATCCCGTCATAAACGCCGGCACCCAGCGATGCGGGAACCGTCAGACGAAGGTCGCCTCGTTGCTTGCGGGATTACCTAGATTGCAGGGGCAGCTGCTCACAAATTACGCTTGCAGGGCTCAACCGAGGCATGCAATTCTTGACGAATTTATATCCAAATTGGTGGGATGCTCGAACTTCCGGTTGGGTAAACCCGACGATCGAACAACATGGCAGGGACATCAAGGTCTCATACCTGCGGATTTCAATTTGACGAGCTTTGCCGCATAGAGATCGCGTTGCGCAGCATTTGCGCTGTTTTCCATCGCGAGTTGCAATTGCTTGCGGGTTTCTTCCACATTCCCGAGATAATAATTGGCAAGGGCCAGCCCAAAATGGAATTGCGGGTTGTACGATGCGCGATTGACTTCCTTTATGAATTCAGCCTTTGCGGTCTTGTAGTCTCCCGCATGCATCGCCGCGATGCCGCGGTTGAAGTAAAAATAGGGCGGATTTGGTTGTAACTGCGCCAGCTTTGCTGCCATGGCAACCGATTCATTTGTTCGTCCCAATGCTTGCAAGACCTGTATCTGGTTCGACAGAGCAAGGAGGTTTTCGGGCTCGCGCCGCAATACTGCGCTGAAAACACGGTCGGCCTGGTCCACATTGTGATGTCTGCTGTAGATCACCCCGAGAGTATTGTAAGCCGGGGTAAAGGCCGGTGCCCGTAAGACTGCCGCTCGCGCCCACCAATATGCATTGTCCAAATTATTTTTGGCCAAGGCCTCGGCAGCGCGATTGTTCAGATACATGCCAACGATGATATCTTCGCTGATGTCATCGAGCAGTTCCCCGTTCGCGTCCTCGAATGCCCCAATGTCAACCAACTGCGAAGGTTCGCGCTGTGTGTCTTGCACGCTTAGGGTGAGGTTGACGTGTCCGATCAAGTATTCGATATTTTCATTCCTGTCCCAGACATCGCCGAATGTAACGGTGTGAAACTCCACCGTCAGCCCGAGCTTCTTGGCAAATGCAGCCGTCATGATGGTATAGGAAAGGCAATTGCCGTTGCGTTCATGGAAAACCTGAGCAGCATTGCCGGTCGTGGCCGAATTGTATTCGAACTTGCGTTTGCCCTTGGCGTAAAGCGCATTCAACAGGCCCGCTATTCTGCCATCCTTATGCACACGCCGGGCAAAATCAGTATCGAGAAATTGCTGCATTTCATCGCTGATGGCAAACACGTCATCAGCTTCAATGCGCTCGGTCGGCGCAGCGAACTGTTTGTCGTCAAAAAGCGAACTATTCACCAATTCGATTGGCGGCGCGGACGCGCAAGCGCTAAGAAAAAGGCAGCTCAAACAGGCTAGCATACCGGTTAGAACTTTCATGTTTCGCCTCGCGAATATCGAGTTCAATTTTCCGCCGTACTGCGCGGCCCACGAGTCCGGACCAAAGCGCCAGTGAATGGCTTGCATGGCTTTTGCCCGCCATGCAAGCGGAAAACAAATGTCCGCAAATTGAGTATAGTGTATTTGCGAAGAAACTTTACGCCAGTCCGCCACGGCGCAAAATGAACTTAATTGGTAAGTGTAACCGGCGACCCGACTGCGTTATTGTGCGTTCAACCGCAAAAAATATGACGGGTCAACTGGATTTTAAGATCAATTAAAACCATGTCCAAGAGATTCCCCACGTTCAATAGATGCTATCGCTGACAAGACCATATTTTTATAGCTTACGTCACCTAAAGTAAACAGCTTCACCCAGTGCTGCTCCTTTCCATTGGTAAGACGTTGTACCACTTCGGCCTTCGACGCTCCTTGTTGTACTAGCTCTGCGGACTGTAAATACACTTCCATCAGGTGATCACGTTTTTTGATGATCATTGCCTTGGCATTTTTCATTTGTGGATTGTGTCCGCAAAATAGCTTATCAAAGTCCAGCTCAACAATTTTTTGCAATGAGCAAATGGTCGAGTACAAGCATTCATCGCTTCTGAAATACTTTACGCGCGGCCCCAAAAACATATCGCCAGAAAAAATCCATCCCTGATCTTTTTCTAAAAAGACGACGTGATCTGCGCTATGCCCAGGGGTGTGAACATGCGAAAATTTAAACTTAGGCGTTTCAAGAATTTTTGGCAGCGGCGAGATTGTCAAGCTCTCAAGCGTTCCAAACAAAATCCTTTCGTAAGGCTTGAGGTGTACAGGCTTAGACAGCTTCTCTGAGGTATAGGCGTGGCCAAATACTTCCAGCCCAAAAGTTTGATGCAGGTAGGCGGCATTTCCAGCGTGGTCTTCGTGATAATGAGTAAGCGCCACATGTTCAATTTGGCGCCCTTGTAGTACGTTGATAAGCGCGCGTCGATTGTTTGAAGCAGAGGTATCGATCAAGAGTCCATCGACTAAGTAACAAAATACCGACATATAAGGCTGGCCGATATAAGCATGTCCCAAACAAATACCGGTAACTTGATCGAAGTTTAGAATTTTTTGACTATTCATAGCACACAAGCTTGTTTGGGCGGTGATTTATCGTTCGTCAGTGGGTATATTAGGTTGCAAAGCCCAACCCCGGCTCTAACCGACAGCATCCTTGAACGGATTGCAAATCGTCAACTGCCGCTCAATTACTTGCCCGTCTTGCAGGTCTTCCGAAAACAGGGTGGTGCAGCCGGCTATCAAGGCGGCTGCAACGATCAGGGCGTCATAAAACGACACGCCATAGCGTTCGGCGACCTGCGCGGCACGGTCGTGGGTGGCGAGCGTAAGGTTCGCCACCGGACACACTGCGCGCACTTGCGCCAGAATCTCTCGAATTTCCGGCCACGTCATGCGCAACTTTTTCAGGGCGACGGAAGTGAATTCGTTCAAGACCTGTACGCTGATCATGCCGCCGATGGACAGCAACTCCTCGGCGCGATCGGCTTTTACCGGATCGGCAGACAGCAGGTAAAGCACAATATTGGTGTCAAAAAAGACATCAGCCTCGCTCATGCGCTTCGTTCCGGTCGAACTTGAAATCTGCAGGCAGGCGGCCGCGGAATTTGCGCAGGCGAGAGAGCAATTCGCGCGCGCCCGGTGTTTTTTCGATGGCGAACGAGCGCAGGCCGGCGACGTGAATGTCGATATTGTCGCCCGGCTTCAAATCCAGTGCCTCAACCACCGTGGCAGGTAAACGCACGGCGAGGCTATTTCCCCATTTCGCCACTTGCATGATCCGCTCCTTAGGATATACATTTAATTATGTATATCATAACCGGTTTGTTCGGTCAATCTGGCTCCTAGCTTAAACTCGGCGCCAGCCAGCGCTCCACGTCTTCTGTCGACGCGCCGCGCCGCTGCGCCATGTCGGCTGCCTGATCGTCGCCGATTCTCCCGACGCTGAAATATTTCGATTCCGGATGCGCAAAATAAAAACCCGACACTGAAGCCCCCGGATACATCGCAAACGATTCCGTCAACTGCATGCCTATCTCTTCGCATTGCAAGAGTTTGAACAGGTCCGCCTTGACCGTATGCTCTGGGCAGGCCGGGTAACCCGGCGCAGGACGTATGCCCTGGTAAGCCTCGTGGATCAACGCTGCATTGCTCAATGCTTCATCCGCTGCATAACCCCATAGATCCTTGCGCACGCGCTCATGCAAATACTCGGCAAACGCTTCGGCCAGGCGGTCGGCCAGCGACTTCAGCAAGATCGATGAATAATCGTCGTGCGCGTCTTCAAAGCGCTTCTCGTATTTCTCTATGCCGATGCCGGCAGTAACGGCAAACAAGCCGATGTAGTCGGCAATGCCTGAACTTTTCGGCGCGATGAAATCGGCTAAGCATTGATTCGGCCTTGCCACGCCATCGATGACCGGTTTCACGCCTTGCTGACGCAGGCCGTAATAGGTAAAAGCGACCTCGGTGCGGGATTCATCGGTATACACTTCGATGTCGTCGCCGACGCTATTGGCAGGCATCAGCGCGACTGCGCCATTAGCGGTTAGCCAGCGCCCCTCTATCATTTTTTTAAGCAGCGCCTGGCCTTCTTCAAACACCTTGCTGGCCGACTCGCCGACCACGGGATCGGTCAGAATCGCCGGGTAGGGTCCTGCCAGATCCCAGGTCTGGAAGAAGGGCGCCCAGTCGATGTATTGCGCCAGCACGCCCAGATCGACATTGTGGAACACCCGGCGGCCAATGAATTTCGGTTTCACCGGCGCATATTGTCCGGTAAATTCGAGCTTCGCCCGATTGGCGCGCGCTGCTGCCAGCGGCAGCAGCGGCAGCGTTTTTTTAGTCGCATGCTGATGGCGCAGGCGTTCGTAATCGTCGGCGATTTGCTGGATGTACTGCTCGCGCTGCTCCGGGGTCAGCAGCGACTGCGCGACTGAAACCGAGCGCGAGGCATCCGCCACGTAGACTACCGGCCCTTCGTAATGATGCGCGATCTTGATGGCGGTATGGGCGCGGCTGGTGGTCGCGCCGCCGATCAGCAGCGGAATCTTCAACATGCGGAAATGCGGGTCGCGCTGCATTTCCCTGGCCACATGCGCCATTTCTTCCAGCGACGGCGTGATCAGGCCGGACAAGCCAATGATGTCGGCATTTTCCGCCTTGGCTCTGGCTAAAATATCCGAGCAGGGCACCATCACACCCATGTTGACCACTTCAAAGTTATTGCATTGCAGGACCACCGACACGATATTCTTGCCGATGTCGTGCACGTCGCCCTTGACCGTCGCTATCACGATCTTTCCCTTGGGTTTGGCGACCACGCCGGTCCTGGCTTCGTCCTGCTTCTTTTCTTCCTCGATATACGGAATCAGGTGCGCCACCGCCTGCTTCATCACCCGCGCCGACTTGACGACCTGCGGCAAAAACATTTTGCCCTGGCCGAATAAATCGCCGACGATATTCATGCCATCCATCAGCGGGCCCTCGATCACATGAATCGGACGCCCGCCATTGCGCAACAATTCCTGCCGCGCTTCTTCCGTGTCTTCGACGATCCATTGCGTGATGCCTTGCACCAAGGCGTGCGCCAGGCGCTGCTGCACCGAAGCGCTGCGCCACTCCAGGTTTTGCTCTTCTTTCTTGCCGCCAGCCTTCAGCGTGCCGGCGATTTCGATCATGCGTTCGGTGGCATCCGCGCGCCGGTTCAGCACCACGTCTTCGACCCGCTCGCGCAATTCCGACGACAATTCGCTGTAGACGCCCACCATGCCGGCGTTGACGATGCCCATCGTCATCCCAACCTGGATTGCGTGGTACAAAAAGACCGTATGGATAGCTTCGCGCGCCGGATCGTTACCGCGAAAACTGAAGCTGACGTTCGATACCCCGCCGCTGATTTTCGCATGCGGCAAATTGTCGCGTATCCAGCGCGTCGCATCGATAAAATCGACCGCGTAATTATTGTGCTCTTCAATGCCGGTGGCGATGGCGAAAATATTCGGGTCGAAGATGATGTCTTCCGGCGGGAATCCGATCTTCGATACCAATAAATTGTACGCGCGCAGGCAAATTGCAGTCTTGCGGGCAAACGTGTCGGCCTGGCCCTGCTCGTCGAAAGCCATCACGATGACCGCCGCGCCGTAGCGCCGGCACAGCTTCGCCTGGCGCAGGAATTCGGCTTCGCCTTCCTTCATCGAAATCGAATTGACGATCGATTTTCCCTGCACGCATTTCAGGCCCGCCTCGATCACCGCCCACTTCGACGAATCGATCATGACCGGCACCCGCGCAATATCCGGCTCGGAAGCAATCAGGTTGAGAAAGCGCGTCATGGCGGCGACCGAATCGAGCATCGCCTCATCCATATTGACGTCGATGACTTGCGCGCCATTTTCAACTTGCTGGCGGGCGACAGCCAACGCTTCATCGTATTGTTCGTTCAGGATCAGGCGCGCAAACGCCTTGGAGCCGGTCACATTGGTGCGCTCGCCGACATTCACGAACAGTGAATCGTCGTCTATCGTAAACGGCTCCAGCCCCGACAGGCGCATGGCAATCGGCAGTTGCGGAATCTTGCGCGGCGCAATCCCGCGCACCGTCTCGACAATAGCCCGGATATGCGCCGGCGTAGTGCCGCAACAACCGCCGACCACGTTGACGAAGCCGCTTTCGGCAAACTCTTGCAGCAAGGACGACGTGACTTTCGGCGTTTCATCGAAACCGGTATCCGACATCGGATTGGGCAGGCCCGCATTCGGATAGATGCAGACGAAGGTGTCGGCAATCGTCGATAACTCTTCCGCATACGGGCGCATCAGGGCGGCGCCCAGCGCGCAGTTGAGACCGATGGTCAACGGCTTGGCATGACGCACTGAATTCCAGAATGCAGGCACCGTCTGGCCGGACAAAATGCGGCCGGATGCATCGGTCACGGTACCGGAAATCATGATCGGCAAACGCTTGCCGGACTCTTCGAAGTAGCTATCGATGGCAAACAATGCCGCCTTGCAGTTCAGCGTGTCGAATATCGTTTCGACCAGCAGCACATCGGCGCCACCTTCCACCAGCCCGCGCGTTTGCTCCAGGTAAGCGGCAGCCAGTTGGTCGAAGCTGACGTTGCGCGCGGCAGGGTCATTGACATCGGGCGAAATCGAGGCGGTTTTCGGGGTCGGACCCAGCGCGCCGGCGACAAAGCGCGGCCAGTCAGGCGTTGAAAACTTGTCGCAGGCTGCCCGCGCCAGACGCGCCGCCTGCACATTCATTTCATAGGCCAGATGCCCCATCTGGTAATCGTCTTGCGCGATCGTAGTGGCGCCAAACGTATTGGTTTCGATCAAATCGGAACCGGCAGCCAGATATTTTTCATGAACTTCGCTGATGATGTGAGGCTGGGTCAAGGTCAGCAACTCATTGTTACCTTTGACAAACAATTCCTTGCCCGTACCAGCGAAATCGGCAAAGCGGGTTCCGCGGTAATCTTCCTCGGACAACCGGTATTGCTGAATCATCGTGCCCATTGCCCCATCCAGCACCAGAATGCGGCGCGACATGGTAGCGCGCAAGCTCGCTTCTGTGGGGGAAATGGCGTCGTTTTTCATATCGTATCCGTCTGTCGGTCTTTATTGTCTTCAATCGATAAAATGCAAAAACCCGGCATGCAAAAGCGGAGCCGGGCTACTTGCGTTACTTACTAACTAGTTATTCACACCTTACTCACCGCTTATTCACACCTTTTCACATCCAGTTTAGCCGTATCTGTAGATAAAGCTTTACCTGCGAGGGTATTTTCTGCAGTACCCGCAATCTGGGTTTGCCTGATTCAAACAACGCGGCGCAAGAAAATTATACGGTAAATCAAGGGTTTGCGTAATACGTAGGTAAGTGGCGCGCGAACAACGTGAAGGTAGCGCCGGATTGCACGCTGCGCGGCTGCATCTGGCGAAAAAAAGCCCACTGCAAGCAGCGGGCTTAAATCCATTATCCTTGGAGGAGAAATGGAGGAGACAACTGAACTATAAACGCCATAGAGATATTATGCAAATAATATTTTAGAATATAGGCCATTCATAATTCGAATATCAAAAGTGACAATACCCGTATGGCTCCTAGCGCAGGTCAGATTCTGGGCAACAAAAGCAACAAAATTTGATAATTAACGGGCCATCCAGCCCACCCCTTTGGCTTCAAGGCTCTGAACATAGAGGCGCGTGCCGGATTCGGTGATAGAAGTCGTGGTCGGATAGATCCCACTCGGATCTTGCAGATCGGCAACTATTTTTCCGTCTTCCGTGAAAGCAAATACGTGCCCATAGGGTTTTGGTATGGGCCAGAGCGCGCGCGGCAAACGCAGCACCACTTTCCGGAGCCACGGCTGGTTCGAGAGTCGATCTGCATCCGGATTGCGAGGCGCAGCCAGTCCCAGCCAAATTTTGCCGTCTTTGGCGCGCATCAGGTTATCTGGATAGCCAGGCAGATTATCCATGAACACGGTAGCTTGCGTCGGCGGGTTGGATTGCGACAAGTCGAGTTCGCGTGCGGCAGTAGCGATTTTCCAGACGCGAAACTTTCCAGTCTCGTTCACATACAGGGATTGTTGATCCTGACTGAGCGCGACGCCGTTGGCAAACGACAGCCCCCGCGCCATCACAGTGGTCGCTTTGCTGGCCGGATCGTAGACGAGAATCCGGCCGGTTGCGGCGCCTTCCATCAAATCCATCACGCTTGCTTCGAACGTGCCGCCCCAGTCCTTCGGTGCAAAGTGCATGGAGGCATCGCTGAAGTATATCTTGCCGTCCTTCGCCACGATTACCGCATCGGGAAACAGCAACGGGACATTGTCCATTCGATCGACCAGGACAGTGATCTTGCGGTCAGGCGCTATAGAGAGCAAACCCTTCAGCGCGTCGGCAGCGATCAGGTTCCCCGAGGCATCGAAATCCAGGCCCAGCGTGCGCCCTCCCGTATTGACGAATACTTCCAGCTCGCTGCCGTCTGGCTGCATGCGCAGGATGTTTCCGCTCGCCACCCCCGTATAAAGCCTGCCGTCCGGCCCAAAGGCGATGTGTTCGGGACCCTGGTCGCCATGCAGCTCGATCATCTGCAGATGGGCTAGCCTGGTATTGGCCGCGTGTGCGCCCACGTAACCCGGCGCAACAGGCGCGTCCCACGATCCGGGTTGCACGGCAACCGGCCAAAACAATAGATAGCCTACCAATAGGACAACGACAAACCCCACTCCCTTCAACGTTTTTTTCATGTTCTGTCTCCCTGTTATTGGAATTTCCGAAAATGATGGTATCACCGATTGAATCCAAGTCAACGATCATGCCGTTGCACACTACCTTGAAACATTTTGTCAAAAGCGCATAATCCAACATTCCCGCCGCACCTGTTTACAAGCACAATATAAAAAACAAGCGATGCAAACTATGTCTATCACCGACAACTCAACGCCATCCAATTTCTACGCCTCTGTGCTGTTGCAGGCGCAACGTCATCCAAACGCGATTGCAGCAGTGGACGGCACACGCGATATCACCTATGCGCAATTCGTCGTCGATATCGAGAGGGTGACCCGGCGGTTGCACAGTTTGGCATTGCTGCCCGGCGGACGAGTCGCGATTCACGTTCAGCATACCTATCTGCATTGGTTGGTGGCGATCGGATTGTGGCGTGCCGGGATGCTTTCTGTGTCGGTTAATAATCTCGGCGAGCCCGGCCTGCTTGCGCTGCTGAAGGCCAACGTGGCGATAACGGAACAGGAAGTCTTGTCGTTTGAGGGCGGACGTTTCGTGCGCATCGGCGCGGAGTGGCTGAACAGCGAAGCCGACTCCCTGCCGCCGTTCCAGGAACAGGCATTCGATGCGGGGCATCCGGTACGGATGATTCTGTCGTCGGGAACAACCGGAACATCCAAGGCAATACTGCTTACCCATCGGATCATTGAGACGCGGATCAACAATACTGTGTCGGAATACCGATTCGATTCATCAAGCCGTTTCATGTCGATCGTCGGCATCGATACGGTTGGGGGTTTCGTCTTTTCGCTAGCAATCTGGTCGGCTGGCGGTGCCGTCGCATTCTTCAAGCCAAATTTACCTGTTGATAGAAATATTGCTGAATCGAAATCCAATCTGCTATTCATGTCGCCAATGCAACTTAGCCACCTGGTAGACATTTTGCCTGCGGATCATAGTGCGGACCCGCGCATGGAAGTGCTAGTGGCCGGAGCCATACTGCCGCGGGCGATCGCCATGAAGGCGCATCAACGCCTGACCGGGGCAATTACGGTTGTCTATGGATCGACAGAGGCAGGAACGGTGGCGCTGACGCGCGAGCCGCTCGAATACGAAAATCCCGGTGTCTGCGGTCATGTCGTGCCCGGAACCGAACTTCAAGTGGTGAATGGGGCTGGACAACCGGTTTGCAGTGGCTTCCCCGGTGAAATACGAATGCGCGGGCCGTGCTGCGTGACTGCTTATCTGGATGACGAGGCGACCAGCGGCGTCATGTTTCGGGACGGGTGGTTCTACCCGGGCGATACTGGCGTGCTGAGCGAAACGGGTTTGTTGAGTATTTCGGGTCGGGTCGGGGACGTCATCAATTTGGGCGGGGTGAAAATCGCGCCGGCGCTGATTGAGGAAGTTTTATTTGCGTGTCCCGGCGTAAAGGATGTTGCCGCCTTCTCACTGGAGGCTCAGGATGGGGCGGTCGGACTCTGGCTTGCCGTTGTACGCGGCGACGGTTATTTGCAGGACACCCTGATTAGCCGATATCAGCATCAATTCAAACAGTCCGCGCCAAATTTTGTGCATATCGACATGATTCCCCGCAACGGGATGGGCAAAGTGCTGCGCAACGTCTTGCGCGACGCAGTGCGGGCGCGCCTGGCGTCTCAGCCAAGCCTCCCGGATGGAAACGGCGCGGAAGATCCCCGCAACGCGCTGGAGGGCGAGGTTTCACGCCATAGAGGGTTGGCAGCGTCAATCGTCAAGATCGATAATAAAGACTACGATTACGGCACCCTGCCGGACGAAGCCAAATCGCAACTGGCAAGTCTGCGATTCGTCGATGCCGAACTGCAACGTTTGAATGCGCAGGCTGCCGTGCTGCAAACGGCGCGAATGGCGCATGCGAAGGCGCTTAGCGAAGCCTTGGGCGCAATGGGTGGGGAGTCGGTTAAATTTCAGTGAATACCAATGCGCCGTTGGATCGGTCCGTTGCCGATGATGACCGAAAAATCACGCGAATATCATTTAATGGTTGGCGCACGGCAAAAAAAAGCCCGCTGCAAGCAGCGGACTATAAATCCATCATCCTTGGAAGAAAAATGGAGGAGACAAGCGAACTATAAGCACCCGTGAGATATAAAGCCAATTTTAATTTTAAATATCTCATATTCACAAAACGTATATTACTGGCTGCAAGGGATGTTTTGAAGCAAGGAAAGGGCATTGAGAACGGAGTAAAGCAGGGGATAAAACAGGAATTAAACAGGTATTTCCCTGTTTATTTTTCCAGACAGAAACACCGTCCTTCAAGCGGAAAACCCTTTAAAAACTCAGCCGCAGGCAAACGCTTGCCACCTGGTTTCTGCAGTTCTTCCACACACAGGACGTCTTTTCCGCAAGCGATCATCACGCCCTCCTGCGCGCCGATTGCCAGCACCTGGCCGGCTGGCGCAGCGTTCTCGCTGGCGCGTGCATGCGCCATCCAGAATTTGATCGGTACGCCGTCAACCGACCCATAGGCCCCGGGAAACGGGTTAAATGCACGTACCTTGCGCGCGAGCGTGGCCGCATCCTCTGAAAAATCCAGCTGGGCTTCCTCTTTCGCGATCTTGGCTGCATAGCATGCGCCGCTTTCCGGTTGCGGCGCCGGCGTCAATGCGCGTTGTTGCAGCCCATGCATTGCCTGGACGATCATCCGTCCGCCCAACCCAGCCAATTTATCATGCAGTGTGCCGGTTGTATCGAGCGGGTCGATGGGCAGGCTTTCCGTCAATAGCATCGGTCCGGTATCCAACCCTTCTTCCATCTGCATGATCGTCACGCCCGTGACCGCGTCGCCCGCTTCGATTGCCCGGTGGATCGGCGCGGCGCCGCGCCATCGCGGCAACAGCGATGCATGAATATTAATGCAGCCCAGGCGTGGAATTTGCAGGATGGAGCGCGGCAAAATCAGGCCATAGGCTGCCACCACCATGACGTCGTGCGGCGTCGCGCGCAGCAGATCGTGCGCCTGCTGCGCAATCTCGGGATATTTTCCATCTAGACGCAACGATGCTGGTTGGGCAACCGGTATTCCGTGCGCCAGCGCAAACTGCTTGACCGCCGATGCATGCAGTTGCATGCCCCGCCCGGCCGGCCGGTCCGGCTGGGTCAAGACCAGTGGAATGTCAAAACCGGCCAGATGCAATGCTTGCAGCGCAGTCGCTGCAAATTCGGGAGTACCGGCGAAAATGATTTTCATGCTGCTTTCATGCAACTTTCTGCTGTTTTCACGCTATTTTTGCGCTGTTTGCACATTTTTCGCTGTTTACACATTAAGCAGCCACAGCCCTAACGTGCGCTCGACCGTTTTTTGTCGCGATGCATTTCCCGTTCTTCCTTCAGTAATTTGGCCTTGATGCGATTCCGCTTCAATGGCGACAGGTATTCGACAAACACCTTGCCCCGCAAATGGTCCATCTCGTGCTGAATGCATACGGCGAGCAAGCCATCGGCGCTCAGTTCGAACGGTTTGCCTTCCACGTCCAGCGCCTTGACCGTAATTTTGGCATAGCGCTCCACATCATCGTATATGCCTGGCACAGACAGGCATCCTTCTTCGTAAATCTGCTTGTCCGCACTGGTCCAGACGATCTCCGGATTAATAAAAACCCGCAAATTGCTCCTTGTTTCCGAGGTATCTATAATGATCAACTGTTGATGGACGTCGACCTGGGAAGCTGCCAGGCCGACACCCGGCGCGTCATACATGGTTTCAGCCATATCGTCGACAAGTTGCTTCAAACGCGCGTCGAAAGTCGTCACCGGTTTGGCGATTTTATGCAGGCGCGAATCTGGGTAACGTAGAATATTGAGTAATGACATACGGCTTTTGTGCAACAACACGACGGGAAAAGAGCGTGTTTTCTCTTGCTAGTTCAAGGATTTATGTGCAAAATTTGATTCAATTTGACAAGAGTTGCCACGCAAGTCATCCTGCACAGATAATATATTGCGGCGGCATTCCAGCACCTGGCCAAACGTCGCGCTTACCGGATAAAACATGAAAAAGTTTAGCACAGCTGCAGCATTTCTTGCTTTTGCCTCTTTTTTTCTTCCGCAGACCGGCATTGCTGCGTCATCCGATGGCACCGATATGAATCCCGGTGCTGTCCCCGGCGCGGCACAGTGCGCATTTTTGGAAAATGCCCCGGACCAGCATACCGTGGTGCGAGGCGATACCCTGTGGGGAATCTCAGGCCAGTTCTTGCAACATCCATGGTGCTGGCCGCAAGTTTGGGGTGTTAACCGCGCACAGATCAACGACCCGCACTGGATTTACCCTGGCCAGATCGTGTATCTGGATCGGATCGCCGGCCGCCTGCGCTTAGGCACGCCGACCGGTTCAACCGCCGTCCAGGCAAACGAGTCAGGATCATTCCATCTGTCGCCTCAAGTCCGCACGCAGAACCTGACCGGCGATGCGATTGCCAGCATTCCCACGAATGTCATCGAACCTTATCTTTCGCAGCCATTGGTTCTCAACGAAAATGATTTAAACGATAACCCGCGCATCATGGCTACCGACGAAGGTTGGGTGGTGATCGGCAAAGGCGATCATGCCTATGTGCGCGGCGACTTGAAAGGCGGAACATCGTTCCAGATATTCCGGCCCGGCGCGCCGATGAAAGACCCCGGCACGGCTAAAATTATCGGCTATGAAGCGGTCTATCTGGGCACGGCCAAGTTAATCCGCGCGGCAAAAACCGCCGATGAAGCGAATGTTTTCACCATAGTCAGCGCCAAAGAGGAAATTGAAGTGGGCGACCGCTTGATGCCGGTAACGCCGCAGCCGTTGATCAATTACATGCCTCACCCTCCGGCGCAGCCGACCACCTCCCGCATCGTATCGATTTATGAAGGACTGACGCATGCCGGCCAAAATCAAATCGTCAGCATCAACCGCGGCAAGAAGGACGGGATAGACATCGGCACCGTATTGGACCTGTATCGCTTCGGCGCCACCGTGCGAGACCGAACCGATCACGGGAAAGCCGTCAAACTCCCCGACGAGCAATATGGTTCGCTGTTTGTGTTCCGCGTGTTTGAAAATATCTCGTATGGCTTGATCATGGAAGTGCGCGATTCAGTGCGAGTTGGCGACGTCGCCAAATCTCCGGAGTAAGCTTGGCCGTTACCGAGGGACTGGCGGCATGGGTCCGGCTTGAACAAACCGCCGGCGTCGGCCCGGAAACTGCGCTTAAATTGCTGAGCGCGTTTGGGCTGCCCGAAAATATATTTTCGGCAAGCTTTTCCGCATTGCAGAAAGTTGTTCCCGAACGTGTGGCCTTTGCTTTAACGGCTGCGCCCTCTGCGCAAACACAAGCGCTGATCGCCCGCACGCTCACTTGGGCGGAGCAGCCCGGCAATCTTGTGTTAACCCTGGCCGATAGCGGCTATCCGCCGTTGCTGCTGGACATTCCCGCCCCTCCGATGATGCTGTATGTCAAAGGCCGGGTTGAATTATTATCCTCGCTGTCATTGGCTGTGGTCGGCAGCCGCAACGCCACCGCCCAGGGCATCGCCAATGCGGAAAAATTTTCTGAAGCATTAAGCCAGGCCGGCTTAAGCACGGTCTCCGGCATGGCGCTGGGCATCGATTCGGCAGCCCACCTCGGCAGCTTGCGCCATTTCAAGCATCATCGCGATGCCGGGTCCACCATCGCTGTCATCGGCACCGGTATCGATATCGTCTACCCGGCACGCAATCGAGACCTGGCGCACCAGATAGCCGTCGACGGCTGCATCGTCAGCGAGTACCCGCTGGGCATGCCTGCCATTCCCGCCAATTTTCCGCGCCGCAACCGCATTATCAGCGGCTTGGCGCGCGGCACGCTCGTGGTGGAGGCTGCCGCGCAATCCGGTTCATTAATTACCGCGCGGATGGCTGCGGAACAGGGGCGCGAGGTATTTGCAATACCCGGCTCCATTCATTCCCCCTTATCCAAAGGCTGCCATCAGTTGATCAGGCAAGGCGCCAAGCTGGTCGAATCGGCGCAAGACATCCTGGAAGAACTGGGCGCCTTTATTGGCGCGCACAAATTACCTGAAAAAAATATTTATCCGCCAACAACCGGCAGTGTCGACAGCGCCCTGTTGACAGCAATGGGGTTTGATCCGGTCGATGCCAATACGCTGTCCATGCGCGCGGGGCTGGATGCAGCGGCGCTCAGCGCGCAATTGCTGACACTGGAACTGGATGGGGCGATTGAGTCATTACCGGGAGGGATATAC
>JBIODP010000021.1:0-16520 GCA_044445195.1 Burkholderiales bacterium
GTCTGACGCCATGCAAAACTTCGTGCAACCTGGCCCGGACCTTGAAAAGCTGGTCGGCTTGATCGCGCAAAGTATTACGCTGCTGCACGCGCAGCGCGGCGACGATGCGTTGCGTTGCCTGGAAGAAGCGCTATGCATTGCCCCGGATTTTCCCCCTGCGCTAGTTAAACGCGGCAACGTGCTGCAGGCATTGTCGCGTCATCTCGAGGCGATTGCCGACTTTGACCGCTGCCTTGCGCTTAAGTCCGACATGCCGCATGTGCGCGAATTGCGCGATGCGGCAGTGGCCGCCGCGCTGGCGAGTTACCGGCCGGCGCCGGATGTTGACGCCGGCAATATCGATGCGCTCAATGACATGGGTAATCTGCTGCTTCGCGTGAATCGCCACGACGATGCGCTGGCATGTTACGAGCAGATACTGGCGTTTGCCCCGGATAATGCGATGGCGCTTTTCAATCGCGGCAATGTGCTGCAGCAGAACGCATGTTATGGCGCGGCATTGTCCAGCTACGCCGCTGCATTGGCCGGGCGGCCGGGTTTGCCGGAAGTGCTGATCGAGCAGGCGCATTGCCGGCTGGCGATGGGCGAATTTCAGGCCGGTTGGCCATTATTCGAGGCGCGTTGGGATACCGAACAATTGCGCGGAGCCAAACTGAAAACCGATGCGCCGCTGTGGTGCGGCGAACCCTTGCAGGACGATGCCGATACGGATGCAGTATTGTTATTGTGGGCTGAGCAGGGTGTGGGCGATACGATACAGTTTGCGCGTTACCTGCCGCTGGTTGCGCTGCGGGCGAAAAATGTCATGGTGCGGGTGCCGGCCAGCCTGCAAACGGTGATTGCCGCCAGCGTCAATGCGCCCACACTGCATGTTGTCGACGAGCGCGAGCCGCTGCCGCTGCATACGGTGCATTGCCCATTGATGAGTTTGCCACTGATGTTCGGCACCAATTTGCAATCGATCCCGGATGACATACCCTATTTGAAAACGCCCGATGCCAACACTGCCTTGTGGCGCGCCCGGTTGGGCGAGCGCGGCAAGCCGCGCATAGGATTGGTGTGGGCGGGCGGGCAGCGGCGCTTGAATAACCCGACGCGCGACATGCCTCTGGCGCAACTGCGCCCCTTGTTGCAGCATGACGCCGAATGGATCAGCTTGCAAAAAGACCTGTCCGGCGCGGATTTGCAGACGCTGGCAACGATGCCGTCAATACGTTGCGTGGGTAATGAACTGGCGGATTTTGCCGATACGGCAGCGGTGATCGAACAATTGGATCTGGTGATCAGCGTGGACTCCGCTGTGGCGCATCTGGCGGGCGCGCTCGGCAAGCCGGTTTGGTTAATGCTGAGAAAATCCGGCGAGTGGCGCTGGATGCAGGGTCGATCGGATTCGCCGTGGTATCCATTGCATCGACTTTTTCGACAACAGGCGCATGGCGAATGGGGTGATGTTGTGCAGGCGATTGTGCGACAGTTGGCTAGTTTTGCTCTGCCGAATCAAGGATGACGATTTCGGTAGGGCGTCAATAGCGAAGCGTATTGCGCCGCATGTTGCCGTTGCGTACCATGGTAACCGCGCCAAGAAATTGCCTTTGGCTTCGCTGCTTTTTTACCTGCAATGCGTGCTTGAATATACGCATGAACTTCGTCGGCGTCATAACCTGTTCCGGTATCCCACATCTGTTTTCGAGCGGCGTGCGCATCTGCTATGAAATTCGCCCGGCACTCCGCCAATGTGGCTGCCTTCTCGATCGCATTGCCCATGAACACATGTGTGGAAACACCTTGCAGCTTTGCAGCAGAAACGGCACGTTGCTTGTCATCGGGAAGTTTCAAAGACGTGGTGGACATGCCGAATTCCTTCAGTTATGCGGTGTTGCTATGGTAACACCGCGAGTGGAACATTGTAATGTAGTCTTATTGCGACTACAGTTGAAATTTATAAATCAAATTCCACGAAGGAGAATGCCATGAGCAACGCAGACACCTATTGGCAGCGCCCGCATTTCTGAAAAGGAATTGGTTAGCGCGGTCGATGCTGAGGCTAGGCCATGCTGCTGTTCCGAAACTGTAGCACATCCTGTTAGGGTCAGAAAAGAAACTACAACAACTATCTTAATGGATCGCATTTTTTAATTTTCCTTAGCTGGAAGCAACTGCAGTCACTCGGCGAATCATGAGTTTTCTATACAGGGCATGAGGGTTCCTTCTTTAGCAACTCGCCTATTCCCTTGTATTTAATTCGCATGAGGTGAGCAGCAGTCTCTCCATGCAACTCGATATGCGACCCATTCTTCACTTCTGAAATATAAACCACCTGACCAAACGTGCGATCCCAAAATGAGCCGGGCTCCGAGCGAGTGCCAAAGGATATATGGTAATAGGTTATAACTCCGGAGTTGTTAGCCGGATAGAACTTTGCATCAACCCCGAATCCGTTACCGCCGCCGTTGGTCCAACTCGTGTTCGCGGGTTCGACTCCACAATGCTCAGTGAATAACTCATAAACTCGGCGAGGGGAAAGCTCACTGTCGTACACCAAGCTTCCGACCTCGGAAGGTGGCATGGATGCGCAGCCAAATAACACGAAGAGAATTGACAATATTATTAGGTGCTTCATCTTGTCACTTTCTAATTGAATTTAAACACCACTCACACTCTGATCGGTTATGACTGCACTGGGGGTGCAGCCAGTCAGCATCACTGCCAAAAGATTGTAACGCACACTGTCGCGTTGCACAAAATGAAATCAATCGCAAAATAATGGAATTACATCGTTGCAAAATTGACACTCGCTGGCTACGGTAGTCGGACTTTTGGTTGTAGAACCGTCGCACGAACGGATAGTCAGGTCGATGCGAATGCGCTACGACTCCGTTATACCAAAAGCCAAATTTCAGGGGAAGAAGTCGGGGAAGAATTTCAGAAGTCAACGCCGGACCGGAAATAGACCCGACACGAGGACTGCAAATCCACGAAACGAAAACGCCAATCTGCATGATTGGCGTTCCCTGAGGGGCATACTTGGTGGCCCGGGGCGGAATCGAACCACCGACACAAGGATTTTCAAGCCTCCCCATTGATGAATCGAATCAAAGGCTTAACGAAAAATCATTCTACAATTACGGTTTGCCATTCGCCCGCAGAGCCTTTACCAACGCGGGCCATTTTTGAATTGTAGAACGGTTTTTTGCTGGCCTGCATGCTTGATTTTGTATGTAGTGCATACCTGCGGTAAGATGCTGTAACTTACCATCGACAAGGCACGATATTTTTACCTGCGACGCGTGCTTGAATATACGCATGAACTTCATCTGAGTCATAACCTTTGCCGGTATCACACATCTGTTTTCGAGCCGCGTGCGCATCTGCTATGAAATTCGCCCGACACTCCGCCGCTGTGGCTGCCTGCTCGATCGCATTGACCATGAACGCATGGGTGGACACGCCTTGCAGCTTTGCAGCAGAAACAGCACGTTGCTTGAGGTCATCGGGACGTTTCAAAGACGTGGTGGGCATACCGGACTCCATCGGTTATACGGTGTCACTATGGCAACACCGCGAGAGGAACACTGCAATGGAGTCTTCTTACGACATGGAGTCTTCTTACGACTGTGTTTACAACGCAGCGAAACCCAAGAGTTCCGGGAAAGTCTTAACTTTCGCTCACTTTGCAAGGACTTTTCTCGATGATTTCGCAGAATTTGCGAAATATTAAAGGATCGGTCTTTATATTTTCCTCGGAGTGTAAGACCTCCATGATTTCGTTATGCGTTCTGGCCCGATGGTACACCCGCGGCGTCGCCATGGCATCATAGCTGTCGGCAATCGACAAGATGCGGGAAAGCAGCGGGATATCCTCTCCGGCCAAGCCGTCCGGATAACCCTCTCCGTTAAAATACTCATGGTGGTGGCGGATAATTACGCCGATCTTGTCGGCATCCGGCAGCATCGTTGCGGATACGATGCGCTGGCCACGCGCGCAATGGGTTTTCATCACCTCCCACTCGTCTGCATCGAAACTCGCCGGCTTTAACAGAACCATGTCCGGAATCCCGATCTTGCCGACGTCATGCATGGCAGAACTGACGCGCAGAACAGCGATCTCGGATTCCGGCAATTCAAGCGCAAGACCGATCTCGCACGCAAGCATATCTACCCGGTCACAATGCAGACGGGTGTGAGGGTCGCGCTCATGCAGAGCGACAGAAAGAGCTTTGGTATATGGCAAGACAACCTCGAAACCGGTTATTTCCTGCATGATACCTGATCGCGACGGTTTACGTTTTGACTGCAATCGGAAGGCGGCGATTTATGCTTTTGGCATACTGATTTCGACGATCAGGCCGCCGGTGCTGCGGTTGCGCAGCTGTAATTTTCCACTGTGCCGCTGGATGATGCGATTTACTATAGCGAGGCCCAGCCCCGCTCCGTTGGCTTGCCCGCGCGCGGTGTCCATGCGCGTGAACGGGCGCAGCAGGCGTTCAATGTCGGCTTCGGGCACGCCGGGCCCGTGGTCGGCAATATTGACGATGGCGCTGTCGCCGCTGGCACTGCAGATGCAGCTGATATCGAGTTCCGCGACTTCAGCATCTGCGGATTTTCCATAGCGGCGCGTATTTTCGATCAGGTTGTCGATCGCGCGTTTAAGTTCGGTTTTGTTGCCCATTACTATGATGTTATCGGCGATTTGCAAGTGAATGTTCAGGTCTGGCATGCGCGCGGCGGCTTGCGCGCAATCGATCAGCAGCGCGCTCAAGTCCACCGGGGTATGCGCGGTGCTGTCGGTCGGCTTGGCATAATCGAGAAACTGGCCGATGATGGCATCCATCTGGTTCAGGTCGGATAGCATGCCCTGTCGCGCATCGTCGGATAAATGCGCCATTTCAACTTCCAGTTGCAAGCGCGTCAGCGGGGTGCGGAGGTCGTGCGAGATACCGGCCAACACCAGCGTGCGGTCGGATTCTATCCGGCTTAAGTCGGCCACCATTTGATTGAAGCTTCGATTGGTTTCCCTGAGTTCTTCCGGCCCCTGTTCCGGCAGCGGTTCGGGTAAGTTGCCCTTGGCAATGGCATGGGTGGCGGCAGTCAGACGGGCCAAAGGCTGATTGATCAGGCGCGAGATGAAGACTGCGCCCAGCATGGAAATGATCAGTGTGGCGCCGGCCCAGCCCAGCCATTGAATGCCGGACGGATGCTCGATGCGTTCGCGTTTCAAGCCTAGCCAGTAAAGATCGCCTTCAATGTCGAAACTGACCCAGAATCCGTCAGCGTTATTTATTTTTCCGGCAAACCTGGTATCCGGGCCGAGTTTTGCCCGGATATTGGTTTCAATTTGCGACGTCATTGCGTTGTCGGGCGCTTCTTTTACAATATCGTTGTCTTCCAGCGGAAATATTTTAATGCCTTCGCTATTGGCGAGATCGATCAGCAGTTCGCGCCGCAAATCCGGCGCCGAATTGGTTATCGCAGCCCGGGTTACCATCACGATAGAGACGATCTGCGCGGCAATTTGTTCAGCGCGCGGGGTTCGCTCAATGACCCGGATGCTGGAAACCCAGATTGCCAGACTGGCCGTAATCAGAAAGGACAGCAAAAAAAACGTGCGCCAGAATAAGCCGCTGGATAACCAGGCCAGTCGTGTGGAAACGCTAAACATTGCGTTATGGCCAGCGAATGGAAAGCCCCCTGGGAGCCATTAGCGCGGCTTGCCTTCTGGAATGAAAACGTAACCCAAACCCCATACGGTTTGAATATACAGAGGCCTGGAAGGATCGGGTTCGATCAATTTGCGCAAGCGGGATATTTGCACATCCAGGCTGCGGTCGAACACTTCATATTCACGGCCGCGCGCCAGTTCCATTAATTTTTCACGCGATAGCGGTTGCCGCGCATGGCGGGAAAATACTTTCAATACCGAAAATTCACCAGTGGTCAGAGCGATGGCCTCACCATTCTTTTTGAGGGTGCGGGTGCCAAGGTCAAGCACAAAATCGCCGAATTCAAATATTTGCGGCGTCTCCGAGGGAGCCCCGGGAATTTCATCGGGGCCGATGCGGCGCAGCACCGCGCCGATTCGGGCGACCAGTTCGCGCGGGTTGAAAGGTTTGGGCAGATAATCGTCAGCGCCCATTTCAAGCCCCACGATGCGATCCACGTCTTCGCCCTTGGCAGTAAGCATGATGATCGGTGTTTTGTCTCCGGCGCCGCGCAAACGCCGGCAGATCGACAGACCGTCCTCGCCCGGCAGCATCAGGTCCAGCACCAGCAAGTCATAGCGTTCGCGCAGCCAAAGCTTGTTCATTGCTTGCGCATTTTCTGCGGTGACGACATTGAACCCTTGCTCCGTCAGGTAGCGGCGCAGCAAATCGCGCAGACGCATATCGTCATCCACGACCAGAATTTTGGCTTGCGGCGCATGGGCTGGGGGTGGGAACCCGGAGTTCACATTATTGGTATTCATGGCGCTATGGTAACTTCAGAAATGCTGCTAAAGAATGGTTATGGCATCGGGCATTACAAACTGTTACAAACTTTACGCAATTCTGGACATGGTCCTCATTAAAGCAGCTTACACTCCAGTATTGATGGCGTGAGGGCCGTCATGGGCTTTGAGGAACGATTTTGCAATGAAGATGGGGTTTAAAACAGTCAGTATAACGCTCTTGTGCATAACCACAATGGAGAGCGCATTTGCCGGATCCTTTTCCTTTTCGCGCGGGCATGAGGGGCGGCGGGAAGAGTTGCGCGCGGCACGCCACCCGGACGCTGCACAGCAATCGGAGCGCACGTTGCCGGGTGCTCCCAATGCCATTTATCCCACCTCATCGACTTTTTCTGCCAATCCTGCCTATCCGTCGCTTCCCGGCGTATTCGGCGAATCGAGAGGCGGCATCATTGTTAATCGATTTCAGCAACCGGTCCGCCGAATGGGCGGGCGCATGAGCATGGAAGAGCGACGCGCATTACGCCGCCAGATTAATGAGGCAGGGCGCGATATTTACGCCCCCAGACATTAATTAGTCCGACACCTTCCCCCGCATTGCCTTGATTTGCCCCCGCGTATTTTTAGTGTCGAGCCGTTTCTCTTGAGAACTGCGGGTCGGTTTGGTCGCCTTGCGGGCTTTGGGAACGATGCTGGCGTCGAGTATCAGTTCCTGTAGTCTGGCCAGAGCGCTTTCCTTGCTTTTTTCCTGGCTGCGGTTCTGTGCCTTGATCACGATCACGCCATCCTTGCTGATGCGCTGGTCGTTTAATTGCAACAACCGGATTTTCAGGAAATCCGGCAGCGAAGAAGCGTTGATATCGAAGCGCAGATGGATCGCGGTGGAGACCTTGTTGACGTTTTGCCCACCCGGCCCTTGTGCCCGAATGGCGCTCAGTTCGATCTCGCTGTCGGGAATGCCGATGTCGTCGCTAATTTGCAAGCAATTTCCTTTCGACATCATCCAGGGCTTTGCGTATTTCCGCCAGAATAAGTTTATCCGCCAGGTTTTGATCGATCTCCGGCACATCCCAATCGAATATGGCGCGGTATTTTTCGACTAATCTCTGCACGTCGGCAATGATCTGATGGCGATGCGCATCCAGCTCCACCTGTTCAATTTTTTCCATTTCCGTTTCCTCCTGATTGCATGCCTTGGACGCCGGCAGGGAAAATTGTCTAAACAACCCTGATTGCAGTTTATGCATGTTAATGTATCATCTCACGAAATGGAATGGCGTAAATCGTGACGTAAATCGCGAACAGTTTGCTTGCTACCCATGCAAAATATGAATAATTAGTTGAAAATTCCCGTTTAATTGGAGATAAATGTGACCAGCTTACTACCCGGTGTCGACCCCCATGGATTACTTGAATACTCGGTGGTATATACAGACCGCGCGCTAAACCATATGTCGCAGTCCTTTCAAATCGTCATGAAGGACATTTCAAGCATCCTGAAGCAGGTTTACCATGCCAAGGCGGCGATTGTGGTTCCCGGCAGCGGCACGTTCGGTATGGAGGCGGTCGCACGACAGTTTGCAACCGGCAAAAAATGCCTGGTGATCCGGAACGGATGGTTTAGTTACCGCTGGACGCAAATCTTCGATATGGGAAAAATCCCCTCTGAATCCACGGTACTGATGGCGCGTCGCATCGAGAGCGGAAAGCAGGCAGCGTTTGTGCCTGCCCCTATTGAAGAAGTCGTCGCGCATATCAGGCAGGAAAAACCGGATGTGGTGTTTGCGCCGCATGTCGAAACGGCATCTGGAATGATACTGCCCGATGCCTACCTGCGCGCAGTGGCGGACGCCGTGCATGCCGTTGGCGGCATGTTCGTTTTGGACTGCGTTGCTTCCGGCGCGATGTGGGTCGATATGGCCGCCAATGGCGTCGATGTATTGATCAGCGCTCCGCAGAAGGGCTGGAGCGCCTCGCCATGTTGTGCGCTGGTTATGCTGAGCCCGCTTGCCCGGGAACGAATTGACGCGACTACCAGCACGAGCTATGCGTGCGATCTGCGAAAGTGGCTTCAAATCATGGAAGCCTATGAGAATGGCGGTCATGCCTATCATTCCACGATGCCCACCGATGCCCTCGTTATTTTGCGCAATACGATGAAAGAAACGCAGGAATACGGTTTTGACAAAGTGCGCGCGGAGCAGCAGGAACTTGGCGACAAGGTGCGGGCGCTGCTGGTCGGCAAAGGCATAAAAAGTGTGGCTGCAACAGGTTTCCAGGCCCCGAGCGTCGTGGTCAGTTATACCGAAGATGCCGGCATACAGTCCGGCAAGAAATTCGTGGCTGAAGGCCTGCAGACTGCCGCCGGCGTGCCCTTGCAATGCGATGAGGGAGCGGATTTCCAAACTTTTCGTATTGGACTATTCGGTTTGGAGAAGCTTCATCACATCGATCGCACTGTCGACAATCTCAATAAGGCGCTGGAAAAAATACTGGGGCATGAATGAAAACTTCAGTGCATGCCCTGTTGCTTGCATTGGTCTTGTCAGCCGTCAGTACCGTCGCCTGCGCGCAACTGACGGCCAGTCAGGCCACGGTGTTGCTGACCAGGAGCGAGGCCGGGGATAAGGAGGCGCTGGAGATTCTGAAACAAAAAGCAGAGCATGCAGACTTGAAGGCGCAGTTCAGTCTTGGGCTCATGTACGATACCGGAAAAGGGGTGCCGCAGGACTATGTCGAGGCGGCCAAGTGGTATAGGCAGGCCGCGGAATTCGGGTACATCAAGGCCCAGATCAATCTGGGTATCCTGTATGAAAATGGCCAGGGCATGCCGCAAGATTACGCCGAGGCGATGAAATGGTACCGCAAGGCCGCCAATTGGAGGGATCCATGGGGTGAATACGCAGTGGGGCATCTGTACGACAAGGGTCATGGCGTGCCGCAGGATTACGCCGAGGCGGTAAAGTGGTATGCAAAGGCAGCGGCGCAGGGAATTGAACAGGCGGAATTCAGCTTGGGGTTCATGTATGCCAATGGCCTGGGTGTGCCTCAGAATCGCGTTGAGGCGATAAAATGGTACAAGAAGGCGGCCATTGAAGGAGATAAGCAGGCGCAGGCCAATCTGCAGATCATGTACCAGGAAGAGTCAATTGCACAGTCCAAATTACCGAGGCCTGTGCCTTGGTACAAAAAAATTACCAAATTGCTGGGGCTGTAAGCCCGGATGAATTCAGCCCTTCAAGTCAGTGATCAAATCGACATATTGCTGCATCGCATTGTCTTTTGAGGTGCCTTGGAGCGCGCTCCATGCATCCCATTTTGCACGTCCGACCATGTCGGTAAAACCGGGGCGCTTTTCTTGTGTATCGCCGGTACTGGCTTGCTTATAGAGCGCATATATCTTGAGCAGGGTCATGTTATCCGGGCGCTCTGGCAGATTCTTTGAGTCGGCCAGCGCTTGATCGAATTGTGCTTGCAATGTCATGTGTCTCTCTTGTTGCGTGAAGGTTAGCGGGGTTGGTGTCACGGATATTAAAAATATGTTGCCATGAAAAAGTTAAAATTGCAATAACATATTATTGTGTGCCGTCGGGCGCAATCGATCAGGCTTCATATTCGGACCGCGCATATTAAACCACGAAAGCATTCGTTCTTTATTCATTCCTAGCGGTTTAATCTGCAATCTCCAAAACCAAACCGTTTACGGATAAATTGCGGATGTCCATCGCACAGTTAAATCAGTTGGCAGGAACCAGCGTTCGAGTCGATCCGGCTTGATCGTCTATGCCGCATGCAATCAATTTCTTTAGGCAACCTGAGGCGCATGACGCAGATTTGTTTAGCAGCACTGAAGGCGGGGTGTTGGGCAGAAAAGTTGCCTGACCAGGGGACATACGGATTGCACGTAAGTGTCGCTTCAGAACCTTCTTGACGAATCGTTGCGGCGGACGGCTACCCAACGCTTAATTTAAATATGCCGACCACTTCGGTCAGGTTGGCAGCCTCGTTCTGCATCGATGCTGCCGCTGCGGCTGCTTCTTCGACCAACGCGGCATTTTTTTGCGTGACGTTGTCCATTGCGATGATGGCCTGATTCACCTGTTGGATGCCTGCGGTTTGCTCATCGCTGGCCGCGCTGATTTCACTGACGATGTCGGTTACACGGCGGATGCTTGCCACCACTTCGTTCATGGTGCTGCCGGCTTGATCGACGAGTTTGCTGCCAACGCCGACTTTTTCAACCGAATCGCCGATCAGCGTCTTGATTTCCTTGGCGGCCCCGGCAGAGCGCTGCGCCAAGTTGCGTACTTCAGCCGCTACCACCGCAAAGCCGCGGCCTTGTTCGCCGGCACGGGCGGCCTCGACTGCGGCATTCAGCGCCAGGATATTGGTCTGGAATGCAATGCCGTCGATCACGCTGATGATGTCGACGATCTTCCTGGCGGATTCATTGATCGAACCCATCGTGTCGACCACTTGCGACACCACGGCGCCACCCTTGACTGCGATTTCGGATGCGGTTTGCGCCAGTTGGCTCGCCTGCCTGGCATTGTCGGCATTGTGATTCACGGCGCTGGTCAATTCCTCCATCGAGGATGCGGTTTCTTCCAATGCGCCTGCCTGCGCTTCGGTGCGAGCGGAAAGATCCATATTGCCGGTTGCAATTTCCTGCGAGCCGGTAGCGATGGTATCGGTCGCGTGACGCACCTGTGAGACGATCGAAACAATGCTGTCGCGCATGGCATTAAGGGCAAACAATAAGCTGGATTGGTCACCGGCCTTGACATCGATCGCAGTCGACAGGTCGCCATCGGCAATCTGCCCGGCGATACGCACGGCGTTATCCGGCTCGCATCCAAGCTGCCTGAGCAAGCTGCGCGTTATCCAGATGGACAGGATCACACCGACCACAATTGCCAAGGTCGCAAAGAACAACATGGAGCCAAACGCATTCTTATATGATTTCACGGCGTCTTGCCGGTGCGCTTCGGCCAGCTGATAACTGTATTCCAGGCTTGCCTTCAGTGCATCGCGCGTTTCGTTGTTGGCTTTGAAGTTATCGCCGTAAACCAAATAGTCGGCCACTTCGTCTAGTTTGGCGGCGTCGGTTCCTGCCGCGCGAGCCATATCGACCAGCTTTCGGTGCGTATTCAGGTAAGCGGCTAGCTTGGCGTCGAATGCATCCGAGTAAGTCTTGGTTTTTGCTTCGGCGCCGCTGGCCTTGATAAAGGTATTGTTGCTTTTTGAAAGTTCGTCGGCAGCCTGGTTGAAGACTTCCTCTTCCTTGGGTCTGCTAACGTCTGAGAGAGTGGTATATCGCAGTTCGGAGCGCCGCATCGTCTCCAGCGCAGATGACATTTCACCCATTGCGCGGACGGAAGACAGCGTGTTGGTGGACACGAATTCATAAGAATTCTTCATCAAACTCGTGCTCCACAAGCTGACAACGCCAAGCGTGATGGTCAATACCTGCATGACGCCGAATGCCAATGTAAGGCGGGCGCCGATTTTCAGTTTTCTATTTTTCATTCGGGTTGTCTCATTTTGTCGTTGTTATTTTTTTAATTAACATTATTATTTTGTCGCGCCGGCATTGCCGCCAGCGTCGGAATCATCATAATCGCGCCCACCATATTTCGCAAGAACATAAACAGTGCAAAAAGTGCCTCTGCGGACGGCGCTCCCTCTCCCGCGAGCGGGGCGAAAGAAGTATCGCGATGCAACGGTCTTCATGCGATTGCTCTGATTATCTGGCGGACACGCAATTTTTGACCGTTCAACTTGCTATACAATGAGGCCGATAAATTGCCTGATGCTTGATTTCAACGCACTATTTGTCGTCTTCCAGCCGTCCAACCTGCTTCATGTGAACTATTTTTACCATGCGTGTTCTGGCTATTACCCATTCTCTTGGATCCAACGGGGCCGCCTTGTGCCTGTGCCGGCTTCTTGTCGCCATCAAGGCTGCCGGCGGGTCTGCGGATGTGATTTATGACGGCAATGAGGCTCTCGCCCAGTACTTGCAAGAGCATGGCGTAGGCATCATCAAACAGGCGCAAACCAAACACTATGACGTGGCCCTGGTCAACACCCTGATCGACTATCGTTGGGTAAAGGACCTCGAAGCCTTTTTGCCGGTCGTTTTTTGGGTGCATGAAGGCACCAGTTTGCTGGATAACGACATGGGCTCGGCCCAAGGATGGATGCAGGCTTTCAGGTTAAGTTCCCGCCTGGTTTTTGACAGGCCGTTTCAGTTGCAAACGGTTTTTAAATCGTTTCTCAACGGTATTGAGCCGCACCGCCTGTTGCATGTCGATCCCGGCGTGGTAGTTCCACCAGAAGCGCGTGGAACGCCGAACGGCAATAAACCGGGCCGCAACATCGTCACGGTTGGCAGTGTATATCATCGCAAACGCCCCGGGGATATCGTCGAGGCAGTCATGCGCATGGCCGATCCTGAGGTTCATTGCACTATCGTGGGGAGTCTGGAATGGATAAATACTAATGGGCAGCCCATGCAGGAGGCCATCGCCAACAATCCGCACCTGTATACTCTGGCCGGACAGGTAAGCGATGAACGAAAGCTCCAGTATCTGCGTGACGCCCATGTTTTCTGTTCGGCTTCCGGCGATGAGACTTTCGGCATTGCCGCCATTGAAGCGGCATCGATGGGGCTGCCCCTGGCGTTGTCGGACCTGCCCTGTTACGAAGGGATATGGAAGCATGGGATGAATGCCTTGCTGGCTCCGGTCGGCGCTATCGACTGCCTCTCATGGAATTTGAAGGCGCTGACGCAAGACCGGAATCTTGCTTCTCGTCTGACGCATGCAGCCATGCAAACTTCCGCGCGGTTCACGCTGGATCGATTTGTAAGCGCCATGACCGACGTCCTGAGTCAAGCCATTCAAGACCCCATACGGCGTTTTGTTTAGTATGCTTGATCACGCTACTTGTTCCAGCGCCTCTTGTTGTTCCAGCCACTCGGCTTCCAGTTGTTCCAGTTCTTTCGCATAGAACGCCTGATCGGTCAGCAGGGTCTTTAATTCCTTTTTGTTGGCGTGATCGTATACTTCAGGTTCTGCCAGACGGGTATCGACTACTGCTTTTTGCGCGTTGCGCTTGGCGATTTGCTCTTCCAGTTTCTTGAGTTTCGATTCGATGGGTTTCCTGCGCGCAGCCAGTTTTTGCCGCTCTTCGGCGTCGGCCCGCTTCTGTTCGCGCCCACTTCCGGCTCCGATGGCAGCGGGGGCGGGCGAGACCGGTGCAGCGGCAGGCGACAATGTGCCGCTTGCGCCGGTCTTGGCGGCCAGCTTGGTTTTGAACAGCCAGTCGCGGTAGTCATCCAGATCGCCATCGAACGGCTGCAGCTTGCCGTCGGCGACGATGATGAATTGATCGGTGGTGGCACGCAGCAAATGGCGGTCATGCGAGACCAGCACCAGTGTGCCTTCAAATTGCGCCAACGCCATCGTCAGCGCTTCGCGGGTTTCCAGATCCAGATGATTGGTCGGTTCATCGAGCAGCAACAGGTTAGGGCGTTGCCAGACGATCAGCGCCAGCGCCAGGCGCGCTTTTTCGCCGCCGGAGAAAGGCTCGATCTTGCTGGTTACCATGGCGCCGTTGAAGTTGAAGCTGCCAAGGAAATTGCGCAGTTCCTGCTCGCGCACGGTCGGAGCGATGTGGGCCAGATGCCAGAGCGGCGATTCTTCATGGCGCAGCATTTCAACCTGATGCTGGGCGAAATAGCCGATTGCCAGGCCTTTGCCGAATTGCGCATCGCCGGATAGCGGCGCCAGTTCGCCGGCGATGGTTTTGATCAGCGTCGATTTGCCGGCGCCGTTGACGCCCAGCAAACCGATGCGCTGGCCGATTTGCAGCGAGAAATTAATGCGGGAAACAACGGTTTTTTCGAGCACTGTATGGTCATGCGCGTTTTCGATTTTATAACCGGCATTGACGTCTTCCATCACCAATAAAGGGTTGGGCGCATTGGCCGGTTCGCGAAACTCGAATGAAAACTCGGCGGCAGCGCGCAGCGGCGCCAATTCTTCCATCTTCGCCAATGCCTTCATCCGGCTTTGCGCCTGGCGCGCCTTGCTGGCCTGGGCTTTGAAGCGGTTGATGAACGATTCAAGATGCGAGCGTTGGCGCGCCTGTTTTTCCATCGCGCTTTGCGCCAGGATCATTTGCGCCGAGCGCTGGCGTTCGAACGACGAATAGTTGCCGGAATAACGCTTCAGTTTGCGCTCGTCGATATGCACGATGACGTTGACCACGCCGTCCAGGAAGTCGCGGTCATGCGAAATGATGATCAGGGTGCCGGCATAGCGCTTCAGCCAGTCTTCCAGCCAGATGATGGCGTCCAGATCCAGATGGTTGGTCGGTTCATCCAGCAGCAACAGGTCGGACGGGCACATCAATGCCTGCGCCAGATTGAGCCGCATGCGCCAGCCGCCGGAAAAACTGGCGACCGGCTGTTGCATCTGCTCCATGGTGAAACCGAGCCCGGTCAACAGTTGTTCGCCGCGCGAGCGCACGGTGTAGGCGTCGGCGTCGGCCAGCGCGCTATATAACTCGCCGATCAGAATCCCGTTGGCGCTGCTCTCCGGTTCGCTTTCCAGGAATGCCAGTTCATCTTCCAGGCGGCGCAAGGTAACGTCGCCGTCTATCGCATATTCCAGGGCAGGGCGGTCTAGCGCCGGCGTTTCCTGCGCAACGTAGGCCATTCTCCATTTGGCAGGGAAATCGATGCTGCCGAGGTCGGCGTGCAGTTCGCCGCGCAGCAGTCCGAACAGGCTCGATTTGCCGGCGCCGTTGGCGCCGATCAAACCGATTTTGTCGCCGGGGTTTAAGGTTACATCGACATTGTCTAACAACGGCTTGATGCCGCGCATGAGGCTGACTTGCTGGAAACGTATCATTGTGCGGCCGGTATTCGGTGTAAAGTAAAAATGTTCAGTGGCATGTTCAGAGTCATGTTCAGTTTGATACTCAGTTTTATATTTATGTCATGGATGCAGCTTGCTGCAATTGTTCCGCTGTCACCAGAAATATCATATCGTCACCGGCGGAGGTTGATAGCCAGGTCAATTCCAGTTCGCTAAACGCGGCTTCCGCATGTTCGCGCTCATGACCGACTTCGACCAGCAACAGGCCCGATGCGGTCAGGCGTTGCCCGGCTCCCGCTACAATTTTTCGCACCAGGTCCATGCCGTCGGCGCCGCCGGCCAGCGCCATGTGCGGTTCGCGCCGATACTCCTCCGGCAACCGGCTCATGGCGTCGCTATTGACATAAGGCGGGTTGCTGACAATTAAGTCATATTTTTTATCCGGCATCTTGTCGTACAAATCCGATTCGATGAGCGTGATGCGATCCTGCAACGCGTAATCGTCGACATTGCGGCGCGCAACCGCCAATGCATCGGCCGAGATGTCGACCGCATCCACGTGGGCAGTGTCGAAGGCGTCGGCCAGCATGATGGGCAGGCAGCCGGAGCCGGTGCACAGGTCGAGAATGTGCGTGATGGATGCCGGATCCGCTATCCAGGGCGAAAATTGTTCGGGTATCAGCTCGGCCAGGAATGAGCGCGGCACAATGACGCGCTGGTCGACATAAAAGCGATAGCTGCCCAACCACGCCTCGTTGGTGATATAGGCGGCAGGCAGGCGTTCAATGGCGCGTTGCTCAATGACTTTCAACACGGCGGCAACTTCGCTCGCCAGCAGATGGGCATCGAGAAACGGCTCCAGTTGGTCCAGCGGCAAATGGAGCGTGTGCAGCAACAGATAGGCGGCTTCATCCAACGCATTGCTGCTGCCGTGGCCGAAAAACAGTTTGGCGGCATTGAAACGGCTGACTGCATAGCGCAGCAGGTCGCGAACGGTGGTCAATTTGGAGATGGTCATGGCGCTATCTTGTTATTTGATTATAGGGTGCTTCAATAAGGGTGTTTCAAAAAAACGATAGGTCCGGCTTTGCAAGCTGCGGGGGCGCTTGGCGATTGCCTGCGATTGCTTTACTACAGCAGCAGGTTTTCCAGTGTGCGCCGGTATATGTTCTTAAGCGGGTCGATGA
>JBIODP010000022.1:0-16435 GCA_044445195.1 Burkholderiales bacterium
GTATAGTGCATCGCTCGGAACATCCGGAATTTGACATAGCTCAAGTGAAACCAACACTGCATATTCCGCTGTGGATGGTGTGGGCGTGCGCGTTGGGGTTTGTGCTGCCGGCCTTGGGCAGTTACGGCATCCTGAATAACAACGAGGGCTTGTACGCGGAAATTCCGCGCGAAATGCTGGCTTCGCACGACTGGCGCCACTGGGTGATCCCGCACCTGAACGGCTTACCGTATATGGAAAAACCGCCGCTGTTGTATTGGCTGACGGCACTTTCATTCTCTTTGTTCGGCATCAGCGAATGGTCGGCCCGGCTGGCGCCGGTTTTGTCATCGCTGGCTTGCGTAGGAATGCTGGTGCATTTTGGCCAAGCGATAGGACGGGTGCAGGCCGGACGTTTAGCAGCCCTGATGTTTGTCAGCGGGGTTGGCGTCACCGTGATGTCGCGCACTTTAATGTTCGACATGCTGTTGACCGCCTGCCTGACAGCGGCTCTGATGTGCGCGTATCGGTATAGTGCGGGAGGGGGTGAAGGAGGGAAGGGCTTGCTGCGCTACGCTTACGCCTGGCTGGCGCTGGCTGTCATGGCCAAGGGAATAGTGGCGATTATTCTATTCGGCGCGGTAGTGGCGCTGATGTTGCTGCCGGCTGTGCTGTTGCCGGGCGGTTTCATGCGGGTCTGCCGCGATTGGTTCGAGCCGGGCGCCATTCTGTTTTTTTTGGCGATTGCGGCGCCGTGGCATATTGCCGCAAGTCTGGTCGAACCGATTTTTCCGTGGTTCTATTTCATCAATGAGCATGTGCTGCGTTTTCTCGGCAGACGCGAACCGCACGACTATTATGCAGGCGCATGGTGGTATTACTTGCCGCGCATGGCGCTTTATCTATTTCCATGGTCGTTCCTGTTGCCATGCTTGCTGACGCCGCGTTTGGCGCCGGAGGGAGCGCAATCGGCAGGCCGCTCCGATGACGCGAGAAATTGTCGGCGCTTCCTGTTGCTGGCCTGGCTGGCGCCGCTGGTTTTTTTCTCGGTATCGAGCGCCAAGGCAAATTACTACCTGGTGGTAGTGATGCCGTTTGCCGCCTTCCATTTGGCGCTGGCGCTGGAAGATCGTGGTTTCTTGCGCGCGCCGCTGCGCCTGGCGCCGGGCTTGTTGATCGCGTTGCCGGTGGCGGTGTGTGCTGCGTTTGCAATGCGTGCCGGCTATATCGCTGCGGCGCCTTTAACATTCATCGCCAGCTTGACGCCGACCCAATTCATGTCTGCGGCGCTGGCCGGATTAGCCGGTTTGGCGCTGCTGTGCGGCATTATTGCCTGGCGTTGGGCAAGTGTCGGCATATTGGCCTACCTGGCCCTGCCCGCATGGTGCGCCGCTGCATTGGTTGTCACCGTAAACGCTGTCGAACCGCTGGTTTCCACACGTCCGCTGGCGCAATTTCTGCAAACCGGATTGACAGGGAAATCAGTCTATCTGTACCGGAATTTTGAAGAGCTGTCATCGCTGCCGTTTTATCTGCAACAACCGGTAGGGGTAATCGATAGCCGCAGCAACGATTTATACTGGGGCAACAAGCTGCAGGCCAACGATTTGCTGATCACCGGCGATCAATTCGAGAAAATCCTGTCCAGCCGTCAAGTGGCGGTGGTGGTGCCCGAAAGGCAAATCAAGGATTTTAGGGCGAGCCGGTTTTTTATGCGGATAAAGGGGGAACGGCATATAGGCGCGGCGACGGTGTTTTTTAATTGATTTTCCTCAGAGCGCCCGCACACAGAGCCGAAAATCGGCATCTTCCTCGTAAGGCTTGATCTGGAAATTCAGGCTGCGCATCAGTTTCAGCATCGCCGCGTTTTTATTCAGCACCAGGCCCTCCATGAAGGATAATCCCTTGCTGCGCGCGACGTCGATGATGGAGTGCATCAGGCGCGAACCCAATCCTTGTCCTTTGAATTCGTCGGCGATTGTCAACGCAAATTCGCAGGTGCTTTTATCTGGATTGGTCGTATAACGCGACACGCCGATGATGCGTTCGGTTTCGGTGAAGCTGCCGTCAGGATTGGGGTTGCGTTCCTTATAGATCGCCACCAGCGCCATTTCGCGGTCGTAGTCGATCAGCGTGAAACGCGCCAGCATGCGGTCGGACAACTCGTGGATCGATGACACAAAGCGGAAATAGCGGCTTTCCGCCGACAAACTGCGCACTGCCGTTTGCAGCATCTCGGCGTCGTCCGGATGCAGCGGCCTGACGATGTAACGGCTACCGTCGCGCATCGGCCATTCGGTCTCGCGGCCGGACGGATAAGGCAGGATCGCCAGGTGCTGATAATTACTGTGGTCTACCGGTGCATGGTCGATCACGATGCGCGCATCCACTACCAGCGCGCCGGTGGCATCGACGATGACCGGATTGATATCCATTTCACGCAGTTGCGGCAAGGCGCACACCATTTCCGACACCCGCAGCAAAATCTGCTCCAGCACTTCGCGGTTGACTGCCGGGGCGCCGCGCCAGGGGCCGAGTATTTCGGCCGAGCGCACGCGGTCGATCAGGCGTTTCGCCAGAAACTGGTTTAGCGGCGGCAATTCAATCGCGCGGTCCGCGATCAGTTCGATCATGGCGCCGCCGGCGCCGAATGAAATCACCGGGCCGAACAGTTCGTCGGTAATGACGCCGATATACATTTCGCGGCCGTCAGGTTTGCCCGACATGTTCTGCACCGTGACGCCGTTGATCCTGGCATCCGGGCACAAGCGGCCGACGGTTTCCATCATGTCCTGCCATGTGTCGCGCACCGAGGCGGCATCGCGCACATTCAATGCCACGCCATGGACGTCGGACTTGTGCGAAATGTCGGCCGAATCGATCTTCAGCGCGACCGGATAGCCGAGCTGGTTGGCCACCAGCATCGCTTCGCTGGCGGTGCGTGCCAGGATGGTTGCGGTGACCGGAATATGAAACGACGCCAGCAGCGCTTTCGATTCCATCTCGGTCAATATCTTGCGCCGTTCCGCCAGAATGTTTTCAATCAGAAAGCGCGCGCCATCCAGGTCGGGTTTCGCCAGTTGCGACAGCGGCAGCGGCACCTGGTGCAGCAATTGCTGGTTCTGGTGGAACGAAGCGATGTTATTGAATGCATCGACTGCCGCTTCCGGCGTGCGGAAGGTCGGTATCGTCGCACTGTTCAAAATGGCGCGGCCGGGCGCAACCTGTTCATCTCCCATCCAGCAGGTAATCAGCGGCTTGCCCACCGTCGGCCGCAGGTCCGCCAATACTTGCGCAATCGCGGCGGCGTCGAGTTCCGGCTTGGGCGACAGGATAACCAGTATGCCGTCGACCCCGCTGCAAGTCGCGCAAGCGCTGACGGCGGCGCGGTAGTGCGCGGCACTCGCGTCTTCGGCCAGATCGATCAGGTTGTGCAAGGTGGCCAGCGGCGACAGTTGCGCGGCCAGCGCGGCGGCGGCCGGCTCCGGCAGCGTCGCCAGTTCGAGATTGATCTCATTGGTCCAGTCCGCCGCCAGCACGCCCGGCCCGCCGCCGTTGGAAATGACGGCAAGGCGCTTGCCGACCGGCAAGTAGCGCGACGACAGGCATTTCGCCGCAGAAAAGAGCTGCACGAAGGAACGCACCCGCACGGCGCCGGCCCGTTGCAGCGCGGCGTCGAATACGTCGTCGCTGCCGACAATCGCGCCGGAATGGGTCAGCGCGGCTTTCGATCCGGCCGGCTTGCGGCCGGCTTTCAGCACGATCACCGGCTTGGCGCTGGCTGCCGCGCGCAAGGCGCTCATGAAACGGCGCGCATTGCGGATGCCTTCCAGGTACACGACGATGCTTTGCGTGGCGCGATCGTCCGCCAGAAAGTCGAGCACTTGCGCGATATCGACCACCGTGTTCGCTCCCAGCGACACGACCGCCGAAAAGCCGACGCCGTTTTTGGCGGCCCAGTCGAGGATGGAAGTCGTCAACGCGCCCGATTGCGACACCAGCGCGATCGAGCCTTCCCTGGGAAGCGGCCCCAGCGCGCTGGCGTTGAGCAATTGCTTCGGCCGCTGGAATCCCATGCAGTTCGGCCCCAGCAGGTACATGTCGTGCTGACGGGCCACGGCATGCAGTTTGTCAGCCAGCGCGGCATTCACGCCGCTGGAAACGATCAACGCAGTCTTGCACTGAATGCGGCCGGCCACTTCCAGCCCGGCAAGCAGTTCCTCATTCGGCAACGCAATGATGGCGAGGTCGGCGCGTAAATGCGCGAGATCTTCCAGGGTGCCGCTCATGCCGATATTGAGAAAGGTGAGCGTGCCGGTAAAGCCGCCGCTTTTAAGATATTCGACCACCAGGCGGGCTGGCGGGCCCAGCGCATTCGGTGCAGCCATGTTGCCTGCGAACACGACTATCGAGCGCGGGGAAAAGAGCGGGGTGAGGTAATGTTTGTCCATGCTGGTTTCAGTTGGCGATGGAGCCTTTGTTTGATCTGCATCGTAACTTTTATCATCGCAACATACTATACTACGGTATAGACTGCGGTTTTTGGCTAAATGCGCGGTAAAATGTTTTTATGATAACTTTTTGGATACGCAAATGACTCTCCCCTTGCCAACTATCGAACTTTCAGAAGAACTGATCCGCAAGTTTGATAAATTAGGTCCGCGCTACACGTCCTACCCCACGGCAGATCGTTTCAACGCTGGCTTTACCGAGCAGTCCTACCTGACTTATCTGGCGCAACGTGCGGAAAGGGCTGAGAATCCGCCTTTGTCGATCTATATACATTTGCCGTTCTGTGAATCGCTTTGCTATTTTTGCGCATGCAATAAGATCGTCACGCAAGACCATAGCCGCGTCACCGAGTACCTGCGTTATCTTGATAAAGAGATAACATTGCTGACCTCCCGTATCGGCAGCGACCGCAAAACAGTGCAACTTCATCTGGGTGGCGGTACCCCAACTTTTCTCAATCACGATGAATTGCGGCAGTTGATGGGCATGCTGCGCAGTCATTTTGATTTCGCGCCTGACGCCGAACTCGGTGTTGAAATCGATCCGCGTACCGTTGGGGATGGTACCCTGTCCACATTGGCCGAACTGGGTTTTAATCGCAACAGCTTTGGCGTGCAGGATTTCAACCCTGAGGTGCAGCAGTCAGTTAACCGGATTCAGCCTTTCGACATGGTGGAAAAAGCGGTTGCCGAAAGCCGCAAGAAGAATTTTCAATCCATCAACGCGGACTTGATCTACGGTTTGCCGAAACAGACGCTTGAAAGCTTCAGCCGCACACTCGACAGCCTGATCAGTATTGCGCCAGACCGCATCGCGCTTTACAACTATGCGCATTTGCCTAGCCGCTTCAAGGCTCAGCGCCAAATCGTGGCGAGCGACCTGCCTTCGGCCGAAGAGCGTTTGCAGATTTTCCTGATGTCGATGCGCAGGCTGCTGGATGCAGGTTACATCTATATCGGGCTGGATCATTTTTCCAAGCCGGACGACGAATTGAACAAGGCGCGTCTGGACAAAACCCTGCACCGCAATTTTCAGGGTTACACCACACGCGCAGAATGCGACCTGATCGGCTTCGGCGTATCCGCCATCAGCAAGGTCGGCGATTCATACAGCCAGTCGGTGCGCACGGTGAACGCCTATTACAAGCATCTCGACGAAGGGCAGCTTCCGGTCGAAAAAGGATTTGAATTAGACGCCGACGATTTGTTGCGCCGGCAAATTATCATGACGCTGATGTGCAGCGCGCCGCTTGATATCGATGCGATAAACAAGGCTCATAACATTGATTTTCATACCTACTTTGCACGTGAGATGCCGCTTTTGCAGGAATATGAAGATGCCGGGTTGATTACCATCGACCCGGCAACCATTGCGGTTACCGCGAAAGGCCGATTCTTCGTTCGCGCAGTGGGCATGACATTCGATAAATATCTGATGCAAACGACAGCCGCAACTTATTCCAAGCTGATTTGAAGATGATTTAGGCGCGTTGCTTTACGACGCGCTTGAATCCGCTGAATCCGGTTTCTAAGCATTTTTTCAGACTCTGCATGATTTGTTCGCGAAAGAATGACAAATGAACATTTCAAACTTGAAAATCAGCACGCGTCTGGCTGTCGGATTCGGTTTCGTCATTTTGATGGTCCTGATAACGGGGACAATCGGTATTTTGCGTCTTCAAGCTTTAAAAGATACGACGGATTACATGGTAAGCGACGTTCTTGCAAAAGAAAGCCTCATTACGGAATGGAGTCATGCGACGCTTGTTAACGGCATAAGAACGATGGCAGTCGCCAAGAGTTCCGATTTAGCGGGGCAGCATGCATTGATGGACAAAATTAAAGTTACCAGCACGCGTATTTCCGAGATACAGAAGCAATTGGAGGCAATGCACAAGAACGCGGACGAAAATGCGCTGTATGGCAGGATTGCCGAAGCGCGCAAAGTTTACGTGGCAAGCCGGGAGGAAGTCTTTGCATTAAAGAAAGACGGCAAGGAAGAGGAGGCGAAAAAGCTTGCCGACGATCATCTTGCGCCGGCACTGGAATCTTATGTTTCCACTATAGATAATCTGGCCCGCTATCAAGCTGAAACTATTTCCAATAACAACACCGGTTTGGCAGGTATGCTTCATCGCAGTAAATTATTGTTGTCAGCGTTGACCGCCATGGCAGTGCTGTTGGGAGCCGGCTCGTCTGTCTTGATTGCCTGGTCGTTGCTGAATCAGTTGGGCGGCGAACCCAGGTATGCGGAAAAAATCGCTAAAAGCATTGCTTCCGGCGACCTGACAGTCATCATCGATACCAAAAAAGAGGATCGCTCCAGCCTTCTGTATTCCATAAAGGCTATGCGCGACAGTCTGATCAATCTTGTCGGAGATATAAATATCAGTACCAATGCCGTCGCTGTTTCATCGGCTCAAATAGCGTCCGGCAATCTCGACTTATCATCCCGCACCGAAGATCAGGCAAGTGCATTGGAAGAAACTGCTTCGACGATGGAACAATTGGCTGCCAACGTCAAACAAAATGCCGATAATGCGCGCCAGGCCAACAAGCTTGCGCATTCCGCATCCGAGGTTGCCAATAAAGGCGGATCGGTAGTATCGCATGTGGTGGACACCATGGGTTCCATTAATGCATCGTCCAAAAAAATTGTTGAAATCATTGCCGTAATCGATAGCATTGCTTTTCAGACCAATATACTTGCATTGAATGCGGCAGTCGAAGCTGCCCGCGCAGGAGAGCAAGGCCGTGGTTTTGCCGTAGTGGCGGCTGAAGTGCGCAATCTGGCCCAGCGTTCCGCGGGAGCGGCAAAGGAAATCAAGGCGCTGATTGGAGATTCGGTCGCGAAAGTCGATAGTGGCGCCTTGTTGGTCAATCAAGCCGGCGCCACCATGAGCGAGGTGGTGGCGAGCGTCAGGCATGTTGCCGATATCATCGGCGAAATTTCGGCCGCCACCGTTGAGCAGAGTTCCGGCATAGACCAAATCAATGAAGCTATCATACACATAGATAATGTGACCCAGCAGAACGCCACGCTGGTCGAAGAAATCTCCGCCAATACGCACAACATGCAAGATGAAGCAAAAAGATTGGCGCAGGCGGTGAGTGCGTTCAAACTTGCGGAAGGTGCGGCGATTACTCCCTTTTCACCGGAGCCTCTCCAGCGGGGCTTGTTGACTGGCTAACTGTTGTCCTTCAACCATTGCGCGTAGCTGATGCGCGCAACGTCAAACCTATCGGTAGTCCGGCAGTAAACGGAAGGCGATCCTAGTCGCCCGATCGGCGCAAAATTATTGATATGCAAATGCGGACCCATCAAATGATCGGCAACATAAAACATGACCACTTCGCCGATAAAAAGCGTATTGGCGCCCAGCGATTGCGCGCTGTGTAGTTTGCATTCCAGGCTGGCCTGCGCCTCCGCTACGCGAGGCGTTTTAATGCCGATGGAAGGAGCGGTATGCAACTCGGCGGCAACCAGTTCGCTCTGCGCAGAAGGGAAGTCCGCCGCTGAAAGATTCATCGCATCGAACAAATCTTCAGTAACCAGATTTACCACAAACTCGCCGCTGGCCTGAATGTTTTTCGCCGTGTCCTTGGGCTCGCCGGCGGCATTGCGGCCGATGCTGATGACGATGTACAGCGGGTCGGAGCCGACCGCGTTGAAAAAGCTGAAAGGCGCAAGATTGATGACGCCATTTTGGTTCTGGCTGGTGACCCACGCGATAGGGCGCGGAACCACCAGATTGGTCAGCAGCTTGTAGTTATCTGCATTTGAATGTATCGAGGGATCGATTTGCATGAAGGTTATTTCTGTGCGACCGAAGTTACTTGATAGACCAGTTTTTTAGAAAAATGCTGGCTGAAATCGAGTCCGCCAAACATGGTGTTGGCCAGATTTAATTCGATGATCCCACTCTCGCCCGGATTATCGGATTTGATCATTTTCACCAACTCATCTTTGACTAACTGCATAATTTCGGAAGTATGTACTTGACAAACCCATGCAATGAACTAAAATACAGTCATACAAGGAGTTTGTCATGGCTGAAGCAATCTTAAACCAACCGCAATTTCAAGACGCTGACCAAGCACGTGAATATCTGGAAACTATCCGCTGGCCGGATGGCGCGGTTTGCCCACATTGCGGCAGCGTAGGTAAGCATTACCCGCTTCAAGGCAAATCGACCCGCCCAGGCGTGTACAAATGTTCGGATTGCCGCGAACAGTTCACGGTTACGGTCGGCACCCTGTTTGAAGATAGCAAGGTCGGTTTGGACAAATGGTTAACTGCTTGTTATTTGATGTCTTGCAGCAAGAAAGGCATCAGCAGCAAGCAACTTGAACGCATGCTTGGCGTATCGTACAAAACCGCGTGGTTTATGTCGCATCGCATCCGTGAGGCTATGACCAGCGAAGGCGGATTACTTGGCGGTGGTGGTCAGCCTGTCGAAGTCGATGAAACCTATTGGGGCAATGTCGGCAAGCAAGCTAAAGGCGCACGCGGTGGCGATCACAAGATGAAAATCGTTTCGCTTGTCGAACGCGACGGTGCTAAACGCTCGTTCCACGTTACGAATGTCAATGCCAAGACCTTGAAGCCGATCATGACCGCGCAGATCGACAAGAAGGCACGCTTGATGACGGACGAAGCAAGAGTTTACAATAAGATCGGCAAGAGCTTTGCAAGCCACGAAAGCGTCAACCACAGCGCCAAGGAATACGCCCGTGGCGATGTAACCACGAACACGGTCGAATCGAGTTTCGCTATCCTGAAACGCGGATTGTATGGTACTTTTCACAGCGTAAGCGAAAAGCATTTGCAGCGTTACGCCAATGAATTTGACTTCCGCTGGAATAACCGCGCAAAGCTCGGTGTGAATGATTTGCAGCGCACGAATAACGTGCTGATCGGCATCGGCGGAAAGCGGTTGATGTATCGGCCAACTCATTAAAATAAAGAAAAAGTCCGAATGAATTCTTTGAATGAATCGCACGCACAAAAGCCGCCTTGGTTGAGGCGGTTGTGTTTGCCTGCATATCAAGTCAAGGATGCAGCAAAATATGCAAAAATTTCCGCGCAAACAATTTTGAATTGGCAAAAAACGCGCGGTGAAAATGCGGCACCAATTTCCAATCGCGAAGACGGCCATTTGCTTTCTTACTTGCAGCTAATTGAGGTGGCGATTGTCGCTGCAATGCGCGAAGCTGGAGTATCTCTGAATACTATACGAGACGCTAGAGAATTTATGGGTCAAAGACTGAAGTCGGAGTTCCCATTTGCGCAACATGGATTCAAGACTGATGGCAAAAATATCCTCATGAATTTATCTGATTTTGATAAGGGTGAATCAAGGGATAAGCTAATTATTGTCAGCAAAGGCGGTCAACTAGGTTGGAAGCCGATTCTTGAAGATAAGCTGAAAGAGTTTGAGTATCACAAGAATAGTGGCGTTGCCATTAAATGGCACGTTAGAGGTGCAAGCTCGTCAATCGTCATAGATCCGCAAATTTCTTTCGGCGCGCCGACAGTGATGGGAGTTCCTACTTGGACCATTAAAGGTCGAGTGGATGCTGGCGAGAGTATTGATGATATAGCCGATGATTTTTCGATCAAGAAAAGCGACGTGAAGAGTGCCTTGGAATTTGAAGGTATTGACACAACAAAAATGAACAACACAGTCGAGTGGAGCCACTAGTATTTTACTTTGATAGAAATGCTGGAAAGCGCCTACCGGAGGCGCTAAAGTTATTGCAGATAGACGGAGTTAAGACAGTAATTCATCATCATTCTGAAAAACGCAGTATTGGAATGAGCGCGAGAAAAAGAGATGAGCAACTTTTTAAGCCGGAAGAAAAAGATGATAAATGGCTTGAAGTTGTTGGCAAGAACGGATGGATAGTATTTAGCCAGGACAGAAAGTTTCATAAGCCGGGATATGAAAATGAAATGTTTGCGGTAAGACAGTTTAATGTTGGTTGCTTTTACTTGTGGGGCGGCAGCGCATCTTGCGCAGACAAGGCGCTAGTATTTCTAAAGGCTAGAAAAAAAATTGTGGATGCGGCGTCAAAAACTAAAAAACCATTTATATTCGAAATAACCAAAACGGGGAATTTGTTGAGGATCGACAAAATATGAACAAACCAACAAACCATTCGCCCGATCTTGACGAAAAAAAGATTCTTGATGACATTTTGCGCAAGATGCTCTCCACGCCTCCAAAGCCTCACAAGAAACCAGAGAAAACCGAACAGAAAAAGAAAACCGCCGAATAGGCGGTTTTTTATTATGATATGAGATTATTAGTCTGGCGCATACTTCATTTCGCCATCTCCTCTATAGCCGGTTGGCATTTTGGATTTGCACGATGGACAGGTAAAGAATGTCCACCCGTTAGCATCTGGAATTTGATTGAGGATAGATTTACGCCCATTCTCGTAACAACTTGTGCAAATGTAATGCGGCGGTTCCGAATTGCTCATGGATTCTTTCAACGCATAAGCAACGCCTCCGGTTGCTACGGATTGCAATTTATAGCGGCCCTTCTCTGTGTCCCATGCTTTTATGCGAGCAATCTCTGCTTTAAGCTCGCGTATTTCCTCAATCATAGAAAACTGTGCCGAATTGGCTTCCATAGCACTGCTTTGAGCGGAGAGGATTGCACTTTGAAGTTGTGCCACTTTCCCGCTAACCTCGTTGAATGTCTTGAGGTCGAGCATGCCCTTCATGATATCGCCAGCGAGCTTGAGGCTAGAAATCGTTCCTTGGATCGTAGCCATATCAACCATAATTAGCTTTCAGTTTATGAATTTGTTCTCAATATACGCCCCGGAATAGGGTTTGTAAAGTACATACTTCCGCATAATTTCCATTCGTTGGGGAAAACTCAACGGCTTGCCTATCATTCTTTGGACATCGTACTTGATGTTCATGTACAAATGGTGGGCGATCAGGGTATTCCCGATAGTTCCCATGCCGCCGTCGGCAAATGATAATTGCCGCACTGAATTGTCATGAGGAATGGCTTCAAGGCTGCCCTTGTCAAACTCCCGACATGCGATGCCGGCAAGCCAAAAACGAAAGTAGATATCCCTGTCTTCCCCGCCCCAGCCGCGAAATGCCTCGTCATACCCGCCTGCTTTCTCCCAGTCCGCCCGGGCGCACAGCATGGTTCCGCAGGCATCCGACGTAGCTGAATCCGGCGCCTTATAATAAAAATTCTCCCGTGCATTCTCCAGAATCCAGTTTCCAAGATCGTGGTTGATTTTGATATCGGCATCCACAAACAGCAGAAACCGGCCTTGCGCCTTCGTGGCACCGGTATTGCGCGCCCGGGCCAAGTTAAAGATGGGGTCGTCGCGGACGGCAACGACGGTAGCAGCCGGAAAGTTTTCTTGCACCCACTGTTCCGTTCCTTGCGTGCAACCGTAATCCACAACAATCACCTCAGCATCCGATTGCAACACGTAGGTTGGCAAGGTCTGCCGCAGGTGGTGAAGCCTGTTTTTGCAGGTTACGATGATGGAAGTGGTCAACGTGTTTTTCATGTTGCAGGCGGCAATGCCATTCGGCAGATGTAAGGGCAAATTTCGATTTTATCATTCAATTTCATTGCGCCGGAACCGCCGGTTTGACGTTCACCTCTTATCCTTATTCTTTCGGTTCAGCATCAAAGCGGAAATGCGTGGCGATATTGGCTGCGGCAAGGCGTTTAACCGATACATGCCTGCCTGCCATGTTCAGCGTCAGTTTTCCGGGGCTACCGGCATCGCTTAACCAGGCAAGCAATTGCTCGTCGCCGACCGGGTTACCGTCGATCTGCAAATGGGTCAGGTATTCATCCATATCGCGGTCGTCTACTTGCGCGACCTTCTGGTTTCCTTCGACAATCAACAGTCCTGCTTCGGTAACCCAGGCGTTGTCCGGCATGCCCAGCGGTTCCCCTGTATGCAACATGAAGCCCTGTGCCGGGTCGGTACGCGCAATGTAAGGGGTGGCCGTCAGATTGACATAGACGCGCTGCGGGCCGTTTTGGAAATACCAGCAGCCGTGATTGTCGTGTGTGTAATTACGATTAATGAAACCGAGCAGCGCCGGATGGGTGATTTTATCACCGGGCAAGCCGAGCGCCTGCGCCCGTTCATCGCGCATGCGCCATGCTCCTCTGGCATCCAACGCGAGCCAGCCATAACAGTGCGGCACATTGGGCCATTTCACCATCGCTTGCTTGACATTCTCATCCATTTTCAGGGTCCGCGATCAGGTAGAGTGAACAGGTCGAGATGCCATTGTGCCTCATGGCGTGTATAATATTCGTGCGATGAAAAATTTTTTATTTTCAATATTATTCTGCCTGGCAGGGATAACTCCGCTTGCGTTCGCAAAAACTCCTGGCGAGGTCGATGTCGGTGGTTTTCTGCGCGAAGCGAATCTGCAAGGGCTTTCCGGCCCCTCTCAAAAACTATCCGCGTTTCGTGGCAAACCGCTGATCATCAACGTATGGGCCAGTTGGTGCGGCCCTTGCCAACAGGAAATGGGGTCGCTGGAAAGGCTTTCTCGCCGCAACGGAGGCAAGCAGTTCAACGTGATAGGCATCTCGACTGACGATTACAAGGACCGCGCCATGGGGTTCCTGCAAAAAACCCACTGCACGTTCAGAAGCTTTATCGATAGCGAGTTGTTCATGGAAAACATGTTGGGCGCGAACCGGATTCCGTTGACGCTGTTGGTCGACGCACAGGGCCGAGTGATTGGCAAGTTTTATGGCTCCAAGGAATGGGACAGCCCTGAAATGATCGACATGATTGCAAAAGCATTCGGCATCAAGATGTGATAAATAACAATAAGCGATCGACCCGAGAAACAATGATCGCTTTACATCATGATTTTTGCGATCATGCCGGCTGCAACCAGTGCCGCTACTATCGCGAATCCCTTTTGCAGATGCGGCTCCGGTAGCCTTGAGGCAGCGAGCCTTCCACCTGTCATACCGGCCAGCGCGCCGGCGGAAAATGGTATGGCAACGGGCCAGTCGAGGTTGCCGACGACGATGCTGGACACAACGCCGGTCGCGGATACCAAAGCGATGACCGCCAGCGACGTGGCAACGACCGAGTGAATTTCCAGATCCGAATAGCGTTTTAGTGCCGGCACCAGCACGAAGCCGCCTCCCACGCCGAGCAGCCCGGACAGCAGTCCCGCTATGCAGCCAAATATTCCCAGCGTGCGCACGCATTGGCTGGTCCACAGGAAACGGCCGCTGCTATCCCGTACGCATGGAAGCGGATTTCGTTCCGCAAGCAGGTGGGCCGGTTGTTTTCCGGTCTGCCGAAAGGTCCGATAGGCAACGAACAGCAGGATGAAAGAGAAGAGTATCGTTAGCCAGCGGTTGTTGGCCCGATAGGCCAGCCACAAACCCACCGGTGAGCATGCCATTCCCATCACCGACATTAGCAGGGCAGCGCGGTAGCGCACCATGCCGGCTCGCAAACCGAGGCTGGCACCGAGAGCGGCAGCCATACCAACCGCGAGCAGCCCGACCGGCCCGGCTTGGGCCATGCTCAGGTGCGCCCCGAAAACCAGTAACGGGACGGCTAATATGCCGCCGCCGGCGCCGGTCAGCGCCATAATGACGCCGATTAACAAACCTAAACTAAAATCAGTCAACATGTCAATTTCGCATATTTAGCTTAATGGTTACATGATAAGTGAAAAGTTGATAGCATCCATTTTTCCAAGCCTCTAGATCACTCGCTTATTTGCGCTTGCATTAATGGCATGGAATCGGCAAACTATCCGCGAGACATTTTTTGCCGCGATTAACTGCACCTAAATTGCAGAGGCGACTTACGGAAGGGCACAATAATGACGGCAAATTTACCCTCGCATGTAATATCCACCATGCTTCTGGTCGCGATATATGGTTTATCGGAACTTCTGATCGTGCTGTATAAACGCTCGGGCAGCAGTTCCACCAGCAGGGACAATGGCTCATTGGAAATTCTGGTGCGGGTTATTTTCTGCAGCGTCGGCATCGCCTTGATAATGAAAATAACTTTCCCACAGGCGCAATCTGACATCCTGCTTCAATTGACTCCCATCGGTGCCGGAATATTTGCATTTGGGCTGATATTGCGCTGGAGTTCGATCATTTATCTGGGGCAATTTTTTACCATTGATGTAGCAATCGCCGAGGATCACAAAGTGATCGACACCGGGCCTTATCGCCATATCCGGCATCCTTCCTACACCGGAGCGTTGATGCTTTGGCTCGGCATGGGAATATGCTCCGGCAATTTACTCACGCTGCCGATTATCCTGCTGCCGCCTGCCATTGCGCTGTTGCACCGTATCGCGATTGAAGAGACTGTGCTGTCCGATGCGCTCGGAAATCACTACACCGACTATATGCGCAAAACCACGCGCCTCATCCCTTACGTGTATTAAAACCACTTGCATGGTGCAGCGCGTCAAAAATAAAATTTGTCAACGCAGACTAAATGGCGGAATATATGCGAAGCAAGTTTGACTGTCGTAAATCATAATAATGGAGGCAACTATGCAAACCGTCGCACACATACTTCACACAAAATCAAACCAGAAGGTATGCAGTATTGCGCCGTCGGCGTCGGTGCGGGATGCGCTCAAGCTGTTGGCTGAGAAGGGCATCGGTGCGTTGCTGGTGATGGAGGGTGAACAGATTGCCGGCATCGTCAGCGAACGCGATTACACCCGGAAAGTCGAATTTCTGGGGCGGTCGGCCAATACTACGCTGGTGAGCGAAATCATGACTTCGTCCGTTATTTGTGTCGGGCCCGGCCACAGCAACGAGCAATGCATGGCATTGATGACGGAAAACCGGTTGCGTCACCTGCCGGTTGTCGAAAATGGCAAGTTGGTCGGCCTGATTTCCATCGGCGACTTGGTAAAAGATATTATTTCTGAACAGCAATTTACCATTCAGCAGCTGGAACATTATATTCATGGCGTACGCGCATAGGAAAACAATCGGTTGATTACAAACTGAAGTCCGATAGAGTTGGCCTGGGGTGGCGGTCATGAGCCAGGTGAAGAAGAGTGGCCTCGCTTCACCATAGCGGCCGGTTGGGGTCGTCGGCCACCCATCGGCACCAAATTATGAGAATCTATTCATTTTAGTATTGATAATTTTTATATCGATACTATCTGCTTTCCATCCTTTCTTTTTAGCGTCTATGCATAGAATACAGCTGGTATTAAAATTGGCATGAATCTTGCATTGTGTAAGCTACAAGTCAAGGCATTTGCCATGTAGAATATTGTTAAGCTTCGCAAAACAGACAAAGCGAGCAGTGGTTTGCTGCAAAGTAGTCGAATGGTATCAGTATTGAAATTTGGAGGGTCCGATGCTCAACATAGAGGACCGTAGCGGCAATTTAAGGCTAGTAACGATTTACGAAATCAGCAAGATTTTAGGCTCATCGCTGGATCTGACTAAAACCTTGCGTGAAGTATTGAACGTTCTGGTGACGCATTTGGGTGCCCGTCGCGGGATGCTCAGTTTGATGCAAGATACCGGGGAATTGCACCTCGTTAGTGCAGTCGGGCTGTCTCGCGAGGAGTTCCATCGCGGTCGTTATCGGGTGGGCGAAGGGATTACCGGCAAGATTTTTCAGACCGGCATACCAAGCGTGGTGCCCGATATTTCTGTAGAGTCGATGTATCTGAGTCGAACCGGCTCGCGCGAATCGATTGATGGGAAAAAAATTGCTTTCATTGGTGTGCCGATCAAGGCTGCCGGTGAAAAATTAGGTGTGCTTTGCATAGATCGCGTGGTCGACCGCAGCATGCGCAGCTTCGATGACGATGTGCGGTTTTTGACCATGGTTGCCAATCTGATCGGCCAGACCGTGCGGCTCTATCGAAGCGTTGCTGCCGAGCGCGAGCAGTTGCTGGATGA
>JBIODP010000023.1:0-16390 GCA_044445195.1 Burkholderiales bacterium
AAGTGGATAAGATGATGGTCTATATTGACGGCGCGGATGAAATTACGGCACAGGGCGCAATGATTAAAGGCGGCGGCGCGGCGTTGACGCGGGAGAAAATCGTTGCATCGCTGGCGGAGAAATTTATTTGCATTGCAGACAGCTCAAAACTGGTCGATGTGCTGGGCCGTTTTCCGTTACCGGTTGAAGTGATTCCGATGGCGCAGGCAGCGGTTGCGCGCGCGCTGAAGGAACTCGGCGGCGAACCGCGTTTACGCCTGAAAGACGGTAAGCCCCTGATGACCGATAATGGCTGCGTCATTATCGATGTGCTGGCATTGCGCATTGACGATCCGGTTGTGATGGAAGAAAAAATCAATAACATCGCGGGCGTGGTGACGGTTGGGCTATTTGCCAGGCGCGGAGCGAATGTGTGTTTGCTTGGGACGGCGGAGGGGGTCAAGACTTTGACGTTTTGATCTTGTATTCGTTGTAAATGCTGCAATCATAAAGATTACGGCACACTTAGCTTCTTGGATTGACATTCAGGTGGGGCCACAGTAATATAATAAAACAGAGCGAGCGCTCGGTCGTTAAATATGAGATTGCGTTGGCTAGCTGGTAGGTTGGGCTGCATCGGACAGAATTTCTTCTAATTTTTCATTTCACAAATAAAAATGCGCACACTTCTCGACTTTCTGATGTATGACTGGTTGAACATCGAATCGCTGCTTAGCCGCGAGCGCTACGCCGACCATTCCCGCCAAACCTTCGACGCGGTGCTCGACACCAGCGAGCGCCTTGCCACCGAACGGTTCGCTCCGTTCAATCGTCTGGTCGACATCGAGGAGCCGCAGTTCGATGGCAAAATCGTCAAATTACCGGCGCCTACGGCGCAAGCGACCGGCGCTTACGCCCAATCCGGCCTGTTAGCCGCAGGCCGTGATTATGAGGTTGGCGGCATGCAATTGCCATATACGGTCGACATGGCGGCCAACGCTTTTTTTGCCAAGGCAAGTGTCGGCTTGAGTGCCTACGCGATGTTGACGAGCGCAAACGCAAATTTGCTGATGACGCATGGCACCGCGACGCAGCGGGAAGCATTTGCGATGCCGCAACTTCAGGGCCGCTTCATGGGCACGATGTGCCTGAGCGAACCGCAGGCCGGGTCCAGCCTGGGCGATATCACGACCAAAGCGACAGGCGACGGCGATGGGTTTGCCGGCGACGAACTGGGGCCGCGCTACCGTCTGGCAGGCAACAAGATGTGGATCTCCGGCGGCGAACACGAGTTGAGCGAGAACATCGTTCATCTTGTGCTGGCCAAGATCGCCGACGCCGATGGCAAGACCGTGCCCGGGGTGCGCGGCATTTCGCTGTTCGTGGTGCCGCGCAAAATGGTCGACGTGGCCGGACGCCTCACCGGCGAACGTAACGATGTGGCATTGGCAGGACTAAACCATAAGCTCGGTTATCGCGGCACTGTCAATACCTTGCTCAATTTCGGCGAGGGTAAATTTCCGGTACGCTCCCCCGGCGGGCTGGACGGGCGCGGCGCCGGCGCCATCGGTTATCTGGTGGGCGAGCCCGGGCAGGGCTTGCAACTGATGTTTCACATGATGAATGAAGCCCGCATCAAGGTCGGCATGGGCGCGGCGATGCTCGGCTTGGCGGGATACGAGGTTTCGGTGGATTATGCGCGCAATCGGCCACAGGGACGCTTGGCAGGGGCGAGTGGAAAGGACGTCGGCGCGCCACAGGTTCCCATCGTCGAGCATGCCGATGTGCGTCGCATGCTGCTGGCGCAAAAGGCTTATTGCGAAGGTGCGGTCGCGTTCGGCATGTATTGCGCGCGGCTGGTCGATGAAAAGCGCACCGGTGCGCCCGAGTCGGCGCAGGAAGCAGCGTTGCTGCTCGATTTGCTGACTCCGGTCGTCAAAAGTTGGCCCAGTGAATGGTGCCTCGAAGCGAATCACCTTGCCATCCAGGTGCATGGCGGTTACGGGTATACGCGCGATTTCCCGGTGGAACAATTCTGGCGCGACAACCGATTGAACATGATCCATGAGGGCACGCATGGCATCCATGGGCTGGATCTGCTCGGTCGCAAGGTGCGCGCAGACCAAGGCCGTGCGCTGAAGCTATGGGCTGCGCGTGTGCAAGCGACCATTGAACATGCCACCATTATGCAAGCCGGCGCCGATGTCCAGCTACGGGAACATGCCGTGGCGCTGGAGGCAGGACTGGCCGCGCTGCTGCAAGCGACCGAGAAGGCGCTATCGGGCGGCAATGGCGAGCCCGCGTTGGAGAATGCATCGCTTTACCTGCAAGCATTCGGGCACATTGTGTTGGCGTGGACCTGGCTGGAGGTGGCGCTGGCCGCAGCCCGGCAGCTTGCAGACGAAGGCAGACACAACGAGTCGTTCTATCGCGGATTGCTGCAGGCGGCACGCTATTTCTTCCGATATGAACTGCCGAAGACCAGCGCCTGGTTGGCGGTGGTCGCGGCGCGCGACATGACATGCGCGGAAATGCAGGACGCCTGGCTGTAAGAGCCGCCGATATGGGGAGCATATTCACCGCCACTTTCAATTTTGCCGAGTTTCGTGCGATCGCACCGATCAACGAAGTAAACCTCTGGGCATTTCTGCTGGATCGCCATGGTGAGCACATCAGCGTCAAGCGGCGCAAACCAGCTTTGGAAAACCTGGAAAAGATTTTCACAACGACGTTTCGACTGGCGAACGAAGTCGGGTTCCGCGAAATGACCTTACGCGACCTGTGTCGGGAAACCGGCCTCTCGATGGGCGGACTATACGGTTACATTCAAAGCAAGGACCAGTTGGCGGAGATGATTGAAGACGTGATTCGCCATGTCGGCCAAGCGCTGCCGACTTGGGTTTCCCATCTGGCGTTGCCGCTGGACCGGCTCGAGGGCATGTTGCGTACGCATATCTACTGTTCGGAGATTCTGCAACCGTGGTTCTATTTCGTATATATGGAGTCGCGCGTGTTGCAGGCCGAGCAGCGCAAGACAGCCAAGAGCGCTGAATTGCATTTCCAGGCACAAATCGCCGACAGTATCGAGGAGACCGGGCTCCTCCCTTCCGAGGAGGCGCACTTGCTGGCGGCGCACTGCCTGGCTTTGGTGCAAGACTGGCACGTCAAGCGCTGGAAGTATCAAGCCGCAAAAATTAGCGTGGACGCGTTTGCCGACAGCGCGGTACGGATGGTACGTACTTATCTGCAATCGTTACCGCTGTTGGCTGGCTCCAGGGCGCGCCGAACATAAACGCTGGCGGTAACAAAGAACTTGGGCTTGATATTCTCATTCGCATGAGAGACGGCATAAATAATTTCCTCTGCCGCACCGCATCACTCGGACGGCGGCACATAACCCTGCACGGCCTCGGCGCCATCGCCGAAAAAGTGCCTCTCCATTTGCGTGGCGAGGTACTTGCGCGCACGGGCATCGGCCAGATTCAGGCGATTTTCATTCACCAGCATGGTTTGGTGCTTTAGCCAGGCTGCCCAGGCTTCTTTCGATACGTTTTCAAAAATCTTCTTGCCCAGCTCGCCGGGATAGGGGGCGAAATCCAGGCCTTCGGCTTCTTTATTCAATTTGATGCAGTTGACCATACGGGCCATGATTATTCTCCGATAAATGTCTATAAGTACATAGGCGAACTGAACATTGATTCAGGCACAGGCCACACGATACACGATACGCGAGAGGGTTACAAAGTCTTGATCAGAACCAGTGATTTACGTTGCCAGTTATACATGTGCTGGCGGTCTTTCGGCAGGTCGTCGACGGTGGCGTTGACGAAGCCGCGTTTCAGAAACCAGTGCGCGGTGCGGGTGGTCAATATGAAAAGCTTGGTAAATCCGGCGGCGCGCGCCCGGTTTTCCATGTGTTTCAATATACGTTCGCCATCGCCTTGCGTTTGCACTTCCGGATTGACGGTCAGGCAGGCCATTTCCGCCATGCTTTCGTTTGGAAACGGGTACAGCGCCGCGCAACCGAAGATAACGCCGTCGTGTTCCAGCACGGAGAAATATTCGATTTCCCGTTCGATCAATTCGCGGCCGCGTTTGACCAGGGTGCCGTCTTCTTCCAACGGTTCGATCAATTGAATAATGCCGCCAACATCTTCAATCGTGGCCTCGCGCAGGCTCTCCAGGTTCTCATAGCTGATCATGGTGCCGACGCCGTCATGCGTGAACACTTCCAGCAATACCGATCCGTCAATGACAAACGGCACAATATGCACCCGCGGAACGCCGCTGCCGGACGCCTTCACGCAATGCTGCAGGTAGAACGCGATATCCTGCGGCAAATGACCGGCCTTCAGCATCGCCTCAGCCTGCGCGGAAGACAGTTCGCGCACCTCGCGGCCATCGGCGTCGCGTATCATCGGCGTTTCGCTGATGAAAATCAGTTTGTCTGCGCGCAAGGCAGTCGCCGCTGCGACCGCAACGTCTTCCATGGTCAGGTTAAATGCTTCGCCCGTAGGCGAAAACCCGAGCGGCGATAACAGCACCAGTCCGCCTGCATTCAAAATCGGGTGGATGGTTTCAAATGCGATTTTGCGGGTTATCCCGGTTAATTCAAGGTCGACGCCGTCGATAACGCCAATCGGCCGCGCGGTGATGAAGTTGCCTGAAATAATGCGAATCGCCGCATGCGCCATCGGCGTATTAGGCAAACCTTGGCTGAAAGCAGCTTCAATATCGAGCCTTAATTCGCCTGCAGCCTCCTTTGCACACTCGAGTGCTGCTGCATCCGTGATGCGCAGGCCCTTATGAAAACGGGCTTCAACATTGCGCAAGCTCAGCTGTTCTTCCACCTGAGGGCGCAAACCGTGCACGATCACCACTTTGATTCCCATCGCGTGCAATAACGACAAGTCCTGGGCTAATACCGGCAGCGCGCCCGCAGTAACCAATTCACCGGGAAAGGCCACCACGAAGGTTTTTCCCCGGAAAGCGTGGATATAAGGCGCGACGGAGCGCAGCCACTGAACGAATTGAATGGGATTTTCCATGAGCGGATTATATACTTGACCGCGCCAAGTATAATTCGCTCCGCCATGTCTTCACCTGAATCTACTCAAAAAATAAATCGATCTGCCCATAATCGGCCATCAAGGCCGGAAAAGGCACGCCCTGCAGCCCCTGCAGGCGCACCATTGCCGTTCAAAAATCCTCTGCCGCCGGTTCAATTTCCTGAGGAACTGCCGGTTTCCGGCAGGCGCGGCGATATTGCGGTGGCGATACAGGCCCATCAAGTCATCATTGTCTGCGGCGAAACCGGTTCCGGCAAGACCACCCAGTTGCCGAAGATATGTCTGGAACTGGGGCGCGGGTCGGCCGGGTTGATCGGCCATACGCAGCCGCGCCGGATTGCCGCTTCTTCAACCGCCAAGCGGATTGCGCAAGAACTCAACTCGCCGTTGGGCGAACATGTAGGGTTCAAGGTACGATTTACCGATACCCTTTCCAAGGGGGCGTGGATCAAGCTGATGACCGACGGCATCTTGCTGGCGGAAACCCAGACCGATCCGTTGTTGAAGCAATATGACACCATCATCATCGACGAAGCGCACGAACGCAGCCTGAATATCGATTTCCTGCTTGGCTACCTGAAACAACTGTTGCCCAGGCGGCCGGACCTGAAGGTCATCATAACTTCGGCCACCATCGATGCCGACCGCTTCGCCAATCATTTCGGCAGCGCCGGGCATCCAGCGCCGGTTATTGAAGTGTCGGGGCGCCTGTATCCGGTCGAAATACGCTATCGCCCGGTCGATAACGCCGACGGTGCCAGCAAGAGCGGCGAGGCCAAAGGCGAACTCAAGGCTGCACCGTCCCAGGCCCAGCGCGAACGCGGGCAACGCGACCTGATCGACGCCGTGACCGACGCGGTGGATGAAGCGTGCCGCATCGGCTCCGGCGACGTGCTGGTATTTTTGCCGGGTGAGCGGGAAATTCGCGATACTGCCGAAGCGCTGCGCAAGCATCATCCGCCGCATGTTGAAATTCTGCCGTTGTTCGCGCGGTTGTCGGCGCAGGAGCAGGAGCGCGTTTTCAAATTGTCGAATGCGCGCCGCATCGTGCTGGCCACCAACGTTGCGGAAACGTCATTGACGGTGCCGGGCATCCGTTACGTAGTCGATGCCGGTTTGGCGCGCGTCAAGCGCTATAGCTATCGCAACAAGGTCGAGCAGTTGCAGATCGAGGCGATTGCCCAATCGGCCGCCAACCAGCGGGCCGGCCGTTGCGGCCGGGTTGCGGCAGGCGTGTGCATCCGTTTATACGAAGAGCGGGATTACCTGCTGCGCCCCAAATTCACCGAGCCCGAAATCTTGCGCTCGTCGCTGGCATCGGTCATTTTGAGGATGAAGTCGCTGCATCTGGCCGATGTCGAGACCTTTCCGTTTATTGAGCCGCCGCCGGGGCGGGCCATTGCCGACGGCTATCAATTGCTGCAGGAACTGGGCGCCGTCGACGAAGTGAACCGGCTGACCCCATTGGGCAAGCAACTGGCAAAATTGCCGCTGGACCCGCGTGTCGGCCGCATGATCCTGGCTGCGCTGGATAATGTCTGCCTGAGCGAAGTATTGATCATTGCTGCGGCATTGTCGGTGCAGGACCCGCGCGATCGCCCGATGGAGGCACAGGCTGCGGCCGACAATGCGCACAAGAAATTCGCCGATGAAAAATCCGAATTTCAAAGCTACCTGAAAATCTGGAAGTGGTTTGGGGACGAGGTCGAACACAAGAAATCAAACAAGCAATTACTCGATCATTGCCGCGCCAATTTTTTGTCTCAGTTGCGGCTGCGGGAATGGCGCGACGTGCATTCCCAGTTGTTGACAATAGTGCGCGAACAGGGCTGGCGTCTCAACGAGGCGCCTGCCACGTATGAGCAATTGCACACCGCGCTATTGACCGGTTTGCTCGGCAACATCGGCTTCAAGGCTGACGACGAGCCGCATTATCTGGGCGCGCGCGGCATCAAGTTCCATATCTGGCCAGGGTCGCATCTGGCGAAGAAGGCCGGCAAGTGGGTGATGGCAGCCGAACTGGTGGACACCGCCAGGCTATACGCGCGCTGCGTCGCGCAGATTCAGCCGGAGTGGCTGGAACGGGTCGGCGGCCATTTGCTGAAGAAATCGTATGGTGAGCCGCGCTGGGAAAAACGCGCTGCGCAAGTGTCGGCTTACGAGCGTGCAACGCTGTACGGCTTGGTGGTGTACAGCCAGCGGCGCATAAACTACGGGGCGATCAATCCCCGGGAAGCGCGCGAGATTTTCATACGCGACGCATTGGTCGGCGGCGAGTTCGACACTCGAGCGCCATTTTTTGCGCATAACCAGAAATTGATACGCGAGATCGAGAATCTGGAGCACAAATCCCGGCGCCTGGACGTATTGGTCGATGATGGCTTGATTGCAGCTTTCTACGACAAGCTGATTCCGGCAAGCATTCATAACGGCATTGCCTTTGAAAAATGGCATAAGGAGGCCATCGCCAAAACGCCGAAACTGCTTTACCTGAATCGCGACGACTTGATGCGCCATGAAGCCGCGGGCGTGACGACCGATCTGTTTCCGAAGTTGATGACGATTGCCGGCGCAGAGATGCCGTTGTCCTATCATTTTGAACCGGGAACACCGCGTGACGGCGTCACGCTCAGCGTGCCGCTGTATAGCTTGAACCAGGTTTCCGCCGAGCGTTGCGAATGGTTGGTGCCGGGCATGCTGAAGGAAAAGGCTCATCTGCTGCTGAAATCGTTGCCGCAGAAATTGCGCCGCCATTGCGTGCCGATCCCCGATTATGCAGCCGGATTCTGCGAGCGCGTAAATGCGCGCGCGGCGTTTGGCCGGGGCGGGCTTCTGGACGCCGTTATTGCCGACATTCGCGAGCAACTGAGCCTTGCAGTCAAAAGCACAGATTTCAAGAGCGAAACCCTGCCGGCGCATCACTTCATGAACTTCAAGGTGATCGACGAGCATGGGCGGCAGCTGGATCTGGGGCGCAATCTGGCCGGCTTGCAAGCCGAGTTCGGCGGGCAGGCGCGTGAAAGTTTTCAACGGCTGGCAGAGAAAACCGCCATTTCATCGGCAGCGGGCGCTGTTTCGGTGCAAGCTGCGGCGCTGTCGTCGCAGTCAGCAGTGCAGGATGGCAGAAAGCCATCCTCTTCCGCCGATATCCAACCTGCCCAGCATGAAAAACTTACTGCCTGGTCGTTTGGAGAACTGCCTGAATTGCTGGAAATTCAGCAAGGAAAACAAACCTTGATCGGTTTCCCGGCATTGGTGGATAAAATCACCCACTGCGATCTGGAAGTGTTCGACGATGCGGCCGAGGCCAGCCGCATCCACCGCATCGGCCTGCGTCGGTTGATGGCGCTGCAGATGAAGGATCAGATGAAATATCTGGAAAAAAATATCCCGGGTTTGCAGCAGATGGGAATGCAATTCATGGCGCTCGGTTCGCAGGAGGAGTTGCGCGATCAAATTATAGAGGCAGGGCTGGACCGTGCGTTTCTGCAAGACCCATTGCCTAAAAATACAGCCGAGTTTGAAACGCGGCGCGATGAGGGAAAATCGCGGCTGGGATTGCTGGTCAATGAAATCGCCCGGCTTGCCGGTTCGATTCTGGCGGAATATGCCACGCTGCCGAAAAAGCTGCAGGGCCTAAAAGCGCATGCGCACTCGGTGCAGGACATGCAATCCCAAATGCAAGCCTTGCTGGGAAAGCGATTCGTCGCCGATAATGGCTATGCGAATCTGGCGCATTTTCCGCGCTATTTGAAAGCAATCAATGTGCGGATGGAGAAGCTGCGGGCCGACCCAGCGCGCGATGTTCGTTTGATGGCTGAATGGACGCAGGTCGCCACGCCGTGGCAACGCGCGCTAAAAGACCGGCACAGCGGCAAAAAAGACAGTCAAAACAGCGACCCGAAAATGAAAGAGTTTCGCTGGTTGCTGGAAGAGTTGCGGGTATCCTTGTTTGCGCAGGAGTTGCGCACGCCGATGCCGGTTTCGGTTAAAAGGCTGCAAAAAATCTGGGAGTCGATGCAGCGTTAGACAACTTAGCGGTATAAGTCGTGACTTGATCCGACAACACGCGCCAGATAACAGGCGACCGCCTGCTCTCTACTCTACCATTTAATTCTGTCAGACCAAATCACGACTACCACAAATAATACAAAGCGCATGCGTACGCCTTGAATATTGAGCAGATGTGCTATAATCATGCACACCTGAACCTTACGCGCAGAATGGTTACGACATCCAAGGAAATCCTGCTCGAAAAGGAGCGCTTCGAGCTAAAGCCGAAATCTGGCGGCGGATTGTTGAGCTATGAGGTTTGGGGATTTAGGAACAAAGGCAAGACGGTGGTCACTCGTTACAGCTTGGCGTACATTAATCACACCATGCACGCGGGGGACAACGGGCGCGTTCTCGGATTCGACAACGCCCATGATTATCATCATCGGCATTTCATGGGCAAGATCGAAGCGGTTCAGTTTGACACTTACGAGGCAACACTGGAAAGGTTTCAAAAGGAATGGTGGGCGACTGTGCAATCTGTAGGGGGTAAAAAATCATGACTAAGGGCGTTATTCGCACGGACGATATCGCGAGTTTCTTCTCGCGAGCTAAAGATGCTGCTCGGCGTGCCGACCAGGGCAAAGATTTTAACGGCACGGTCACGCTAACGTTTGAAGATCCACAAAGAATGTTCGCAGTTCTTTCTGTGGCGCGTCGCCGCTTAATGCAAGAAGTTATGCGAGAGCCAAAAACCATCAATGAACTGACGCATCGATTGCATCGCAACCGCTCGGCGGTTACAAAAGATGTTGTCTTGCTGGAAAAAATGGGCTTGCTCTCATCCCATCGTCAATCCAACCCTGGGCACGGCATTCAAAAGGTCGTACGTTCTGTTGCGCCAAAAATTGAGATGGTGGCTACGCTTGTTTAAATTGTTGCGAAACGCAATAAACGATTATTGTATTTATGTGGTTTGGTGCTGCACGCCGCCCTGTTTAACGCTTAACACCAAATTCTAATGCCGTAAAGCCGCCGGTCGCGACCGGCTGTCGAGGGTCGGGTACGGTCTTTCCCGCTGGCCCGGCCTACGTCCGTTTGTCCACTGCGGATTCAACCGGACATCTTCCGAGGCAATCAGGTGGAGCTGAGCGCGATATTTCATCAAACTGAGCGGGATCAAATCAGACATGTCTTGTGCGGACAAATCTGGATCAATACAACTTAGTCATCGCTCTCGCCGGGCTCTGAATGCTCCCAATTGAATTTGCCGCTGCTGCCGTTGAACAAGACGGTGTTGCCGGCGCCTAAATCGCGCAAACGCCTGTGCAATTCGCGTTGCGGCAGGGTTTCCAGCGGAGCTTGGTCCGGATAGAGTCTCAACGTGCGTATGACGGTTTCGCCGGCAATCTTGGCGACGCTGCACGAAATCTCAGCCGAGAATCTTGCCGATTCGTGTTTGACGTCCTGGATTTCCTTGGCCGTTTTTTCGACTGCGCCGCTCGCTGCACGCAACTCGTCATTGAGTATTTTGAGACGTTGCAATGTCGGAGTCACCCGAAGCGATAACTTTTGCCAGTTCTCTGTTTGCTCTGCATTCATGTTGAGCGTATTGGAGCGCAGCTTCGTACTCAATACAAGATAAGTCTTCATTTCCTGCTGGCTGGTAATCGTCTCGATTTCCTTGCGCTTCAACTGCACTGCATTGGCGAATTCGGCTTGCTGCACAGCGAGTGCATTCAGTTGCGTCGCAAAAGCCGACATATCCGGTATCAGTATCGATATGGCGGTTTCGACGTCGTGTCGTGCCGCGGTGCTGCCGACCTGTATTTTTTGCGCCGCCAATGCGCATCCCTCCGACGACTGTACGGTCAGGTCTTGTGCCAGAATATCGCAGTGTATTGCTTTTTCGATGTTCACATTTTTGCCGATAATCCGGCAACTTTCCGCATAGTGCAAAACGATATCGCCGCCAACAGCCTCTATTAGCGAACGCGATGCCTTGCCTTTTATCGTGATCGCACCGTCTGGAGAGCGGATCGACCCTGCCGCCAGATTTTCCTTCAGCAGAACCCGGCCGCCATTCGATACAATATGGCCGAACACGTCAGACATGAAGGTCATGTTGTTGCCTTCGATCTGCGCATGTTCCTGCACTTCGCCGTGCTCTTCGTATTCGTCGCCGCTGAGGGACAAATTGCCGGTCGTGCGCAGGCTGACGCCTTCGCGATTGATGATCTTTTCAGCGATTGAAAAAGATTGGGAGACGCTATCTATGTTCAGGAAGCCGCCCATCTCGGTGGACACGAACTCCTCGCCATCGGCCATGCGCTCGATTTTGGTTCCAGGGCCGGCCAGGGTGGCAATATCGAAGTCGTGAGGCGGTTCCGGAACAAGTTCGTAACCGGCAATATCCCGGCCCGGTTTTCCCAGGATGGCAGGCACCTTTTTGACCAACTTCGTATTTTTCTCCATCTGGGGAAAACGATTTTGATACTGGCGCAAGTCCACGCGCTGATCGGGCAATACCTTCGGCGCATTATTACGATGCAAGCTGTCGGTCAGTTCGACCAAGCTCGCATCGGTCCCTGCGGTCGGCTCCAGCCTGCGTGCAATCACGAGCCGTTCGCTGGCATTGCGGGCGAGTGCCTTTTTAACCGTCGCGACATCAATCGCGTAACGCACATTCTGGAGCCACATCGCCGCAATGAATTCATCGATGTCCAGCTTGGCTCGCTCCATCACCATTTTCTGCAAATAGCTGGCGACCGGCGGTTCGCCCTCCGCTCCGGAGTCATCGTAAACTGCTTCTTCAATCGCACGCTCGATCATGATCGGCTCAAACACGTATTCTGCCTCAGCGCCATTTTCAATCAATCTGGCGTTGCGATAACATTGCTGGCGATGTTCCGGGAAGGGCACAATGCCGGCTGCCAGCTGCAGCATAGGCGATTTGCCGGCATTCTTGAAATCCTGCACCAACTTGGCAATTTCCGTCGGTCCCCACTCGTATAGCAGCTTTTGCATGCGGGAATAATCGAGGTCGACAAAGCGTAAACCGGTGCTGAAGATGCGGTCGATGAAACTGAAAAAAAGCGCGGGAGTGCTAAGCTGCGGCAGTGTCACGTAAATTCCGTCTGGCTGCAACACGATAAACGACGGCAACGGAACCGTGTCGTCGATCGGCGGAAGCATGTTTTTCGCAGGGGCTGCGTTGCTTGCGCCATTATCATCGCGGTTGCTGGAATTCTCGGACATGTATTCTTTATCGACGAAATATTAAAACATTATGCTTATTTTTCATCAAACTGTAACACAAAAATATTGCCGCGTCGCAAGTATGCATAATGTGGCATAGTATGATTTGAGGTGGGTATTCAAGCAGGTTATTAACAAACGTCTGCAAACGTCCGCCGATTGATCGAAGAATATGGATAGCATTGACCTTGAAGTGCTGAAAACCTGCCGGCAGTGGCTTGATTGCGGTCTGCGTTGCGAATTGGCGACCGTGATCAAAACCTGGGGTTCCAGCCCCCGGCCGGAAGGAGCGACGCTGGCGATTTGCGAAGACGGTCGTGTGGTGGGTTCCGTGTCGGGCGGCTGCATCGAGGACGATTTGATCGATCGCGTGCGCAAGGAAGGGTTTAAGCGCACTGTACCGGAAATCGTTACTTACGGAATCTCCGCAGACCACGCCCATCGCTTCGGCCTGCCGTGCAGCGGCACCATGCAACTTGCCATCGAACCTTTGTCCGAACAGAGCCGGATCGCCGAATTGCTGCAGCGTTTGGCGCAGCATGAATCGATTGCACGCCGGCTCGACCTTTTGAGCGGCGAGGTCAGCCTTGCCACAGCCGTTGCCGGCATGTGCTTGCAAGTATCCGATACCACGCTGACCACCATACACGGCCCGCGCTGGCGCTTGCTGATTATCGGTGCCGGGCAATTACCGCGTTTTCTGGCGCAGATAGCGCTCGGCATGGATTATCGCGTCACTGTCTGCGATCCGCGCGAGGAATACCGGGATGGCTGGCATGTGCCCGGTACGGAGATGGCGCATGCTATGCCGGACGATGCGGTGACGGCGATGCGTCCGGACAACCGCAGCGCGGTGGTGGCGCTTACCCACGATCCGAAGCTTGACGACTTGGCCTTGATGGAGGCGCTTAAGTCCGACGCCTTCTATGTCGGGGCGATCGTTTCGCGCAGCAATAACGCGAAACGGCGCGAACGCTTGAAACTGTTCGACCTGACCGATGCGCAATTGGCACGGCTGCATGGCCCTGTCGGCTTGCATATTGGCAGTAAAACGCCGGCTGAAATCGCAATTTCCATTTTGGCCGAAATGACCGCCGTAAAAAATGGCGCCATATAAAAGGGCGTAGCGTGAATTTTCACGTAAAATCCCGAAAACCCCGGCGTTACAGTGGCTATTGCCCTGAATCATCATCGGTTCGACACTTCTATCAAGAGAACAACATGAGCATTAAATCCGATAAATGGATACGCCGGATGGCGCAGGAAACCGGCATGATCGAACCTTTCGAGCCTGGCCAGGTGCGGCAAGTCAACGGTCAGAAAATCGTTTCGTACGGCACCTCTTCGTATGGTTACGACATCCGCTGCTCGAATGAATTCAAAATATTCACCAACATTAATTCAACCATTGTCGACCCGAAGAATTTCGATGAAAAATCTTTTGTCGATGTCAAGAGCGATGTCTGCATCATTCCGCCGAATTCCTTTGCGCTGGCGCGCACGATGGAATATTTCCGCATTCCGCGTAGCGTATTGACGATTTGCCTGGGTAAATCGACTTACGCGCGCTGCGGCATTATCGTCAACGTCACGCCGTTCGAACCTGAGTGGGAGGGTTACGTGACACTGGAATTTTCCAATACTACGCCGCTGCCGGCGAAAATTTATGCATTTGAAGGTTGCGCGCAAGTGTTGTTCTTCGAGAGCGACGAGATTTGCGAAACCTCATACAAGGATCGCGGGGGAAAATATCAGGGGCAAAGCGGGGTTACCCTGCCCAAGACGTGATCTTTTCTGGATTTGGTTGCCGTTCCAGTTGCGTTTCCCAGCTCTAGAAACGGTAGTCAACAAGATTTTCAATTATGCCGGTTAGGGCATAAAGCTCCAAAGAAATGCAAAAATCAATGCGAGTTTGCACTTGTTTGAGGCATTGGGTCGCCGTCTTTTTTTCGATATTTCTATAGCGTTTCTGTTATTTTTATAGTCTTCGATAAATCAAAAGAACAGTATCGAAAAGCGTTTCCCTGATAAATTTTCCATCCGACGCTTCAATATTTTAATATTCTTCCCAAAAAAAACAGCCATGACGATACAACGAATTACAGGTATTCCGGCGAAGATTAAAGCGCACTTGATTACATGGATTGCTGCATTGATCGGCGGCGCCATGTTGATCGGCTATTTCGCGAGCGGAAAAACGAACGCCGAGATTGCCCCGGGCACGCAGCCGGCACAGGTTGCGCCGGGCGCATTTCGCCCCAGCAAAGGACAACTGGAGGCTTTGAAGATCGCTCCGGTGCAGTTGCTCAGTTTCCGCACCGAGCAAATCACGGATGGCAACATTGCCACCAATGACGACACCACGACTCAAGTGTTTTCGCCGTATTCCGGCCATGTGACCAAGCTGTTTGCCAAATTGGGCGACACGGTCCAGAAAGGCACGCCGCTGATGGCGGTGGAAGCGACGGAATTCGTGCAAGGGCAAAACGACTTGATCGCAGCCGTTGCGGCGCTCAACACAGCCGGCGCGCAAGTCAAATTGACCGAAGCTACGGAAAAGCGCCAGCACGAGATGCTGCTGGCCAAAGCCGGAGCGCAAAAGGATTGGCTGCAAAGCCAGGCCGATCTTGCTACCGCGCAGGGTAATTTGCGCAGCGCCGAAATTGCGCTGGCCGCCGTGCGCAACCGCTTGCGCATCCTTGGCAAAACCGACGCGGAAATTGCCGCGCTGGAAGCCACGCCGGTATTGCAGCGCACCAGCCCGGAAGCGCTGGTGCGCGCGCCGATTGCCGGCACCGTCATTTTGCGTCAGGTGGGCATCGGTCAAAACATTCAAAGCGCCGCAGTCGGTGCATCCAATCCAGTGTATGCGATCGCTAATCTGTCGACCGTCTGGCTGATTGGCAACGTGCGCGAAACCGACGCGCCGCTGATGAAACTGGGCGCGCCGGTCGAAGTCCAGGTGCCGGCATGGCCAAACCGCGTGTTCAAGGCCAGGCTGACGTGGATTTCGGCGTCGGTCGATCCGAATACGCGGCGCGTGCCGGTGCGCGCAGAAGTCGAGAACCGCGACGGCGCGCTTAAGCCGATGATGTTCGCCACCTTCCATATAGCGACTGGCGACACGGTGACCTCGCCGGGCGTGCCCAACAGCGCGGTAGTGTATGAAGGTTCCGACGCCCATGTATTCGTCGCCCTCGCCGATGGCTCGCTGGCATTGCGGCCGATCAAGGTCGGACGCATCAACGGCAACATGGCCGAAGTGACCGGCGGCCTGAAAGCCGGTGAAAAAATCGTCACCAGCGGCGCGCTGTTCATTGACCGTCTGGCGCAAGGCAACTGATCATGAAAAATATCGTTGCAATATCGCTCCGGCGGCACTGGTTGAAGGCATCGCTGCCGGCGGCTTTGTGCGCGCTTGCCGGCTGCGCTGCCGGCCCTGATTTTTCCCGCCCTGCGGCGCCGCTGATGGCCAGCTATACGGCTGAACCGTTGGCGGCGCAAACCGCGTCGGCCCCGGTGGCGGGCGGCGAGTCGCAACGTTTCGTTGCAACGGCCGACATTCCGCGCCAATGGTGGGCCCTGTTTCATTCGCCGGCGCTGAACAGCCTGATCGAACAGGCGTTGAAGAACAATCCGAATCTGCAGCAGGCCGAAGCCGCGTTGCGCGTGGCACAGGAAAACGTGGCTGCGCAAGTGGGCGCCTATTATCCGAGCGTCAGCGCGAATTTTACGCCGACCCGCCAAAAGCAGGCGCTCGGCGCGGTCTCGGCGACCGCCGCTTCCGGCGCGTCGCTGTTCAATCTGCATACCGCCCAGCTCAATATTTCCTATGTCCCGGACGTTTTCGGCGGCAACCGCCGGCTGGTGGAAAGTCTGCAGGCGCAGGCCGATTCACAGCGTTTCCAACTGGAAGCCGCATACATTACCCTGACCTCGAACGTGGTCGCGGCTGCCGTGCAGGAGGCTTCGTTGCGCGCGCAAATCGCCGCCATCGAAGCGATGGTCAAGATCGAGCAGGAGCAACTGGATTTGTTCCGTCGCCAACTGGCATTGGGGGCGGTGCCCGAAGCCAACGTGGTGGCGCAGGT
>JBIODP010000024.1:0-16339 GCA_044445195.1 Burkholderiales bacterium
ATAGTAGCCTACCGTGCGTTCAAACGTGTGCGACAGCGGCAGGAAAGACAGGTACACGTCGTTTTGCATAACCGGAACGCGCGCAATAACAGCCTTGACGTTCGACAGCACGTTGCGGTGCGTGAGCATCACGCCTTTCGGCTTGCCGGTTGTGCCGGAAGTGTAGACTATCGCCGCCAGGTCTTCCGGGTGAACCGGGCAGGGCAGCACAGTGCGGGTCGGTGCCGCAGCCGATGCGGATGCAAGCCATTCCTGCATGCCGCGCAAAGTAACACGTAAAGGCGGCGGTGCATGCAGGTCGGCCGGGTCGGTTCCCAAGCCGCCGCCGTCGGCGATCACGACCAATCGCAGATGCGGGAATGCCTCGGCAGTGGAGGCGATCGCCAGCCATTGCGCATGCGTGGTCACCACCAACAGCGAGGCCTGGCAGTCGTTAAGGATGTATCCGATACTTTCCGGGTTATCCAACGCATGCATCGGGACCGGAACCAGTCCGCGCGCAAGCGTCGCCTGGTCGGCGCAGATTGCATTGACGCCATTGGGCAACAGGATCGCTACGCGATCCCCTTGGCTTAGCGCCAGCGCGTCGATCGCGCGACACCAGATGTCGACGCTGGCAGCAATGCCTTCCCAGGTGTAACCGACCCATTTGCCTGATTGTGTATCGAATTGGCGGTAAGCTTCTCCTGCCGGTGTTTGGCGGACTCGCTGCAAAAATAATTGATCCAGGGTTTCGACGCTGTTCAAGTTCGCGTCCGGTGCATTAGCTTGTTCCATGTGTGCTTTTTATTTGAATTAGCATTAAGATGACGTTTATGCTATTTAACGCCTGAAGTTCAGTCTGACTCACATCGGTGGGAATTTCAAAGAAGTCGCTCGAGGAGGAGGAGATAAAGTCATGGACATTAATCTTACTGGAAAAAATGCTTTCGTGTGCGGCGCCAGCAAAGGCATAGGCTGGGCAACGGCCTTAGAACTTGCCGAACTGGGAGCCAGTGTTACTGTCATGGCGAGAAATAAAGATAAACTCGTTCATCTGTGTCAACTGCTTAAAAAAGGCGCGCAGCAAAATCATCATTTTCTGGTTGGCGATGCCACCCAGATAATTGAATTGAAGCGAATTGTCACTGAATATGTGGATAAAAGAGGCCCTTTTCATATTCTGGTGAACAATTCAGGAGGGCCACCGGCCGGAATGGCCCATACTGCGAATATCGATGATTTTCTTTCCGCTTTTTCACAGCACCTTATCGGCAATCAGATCATGGTGCAAACTTTGCTGGACGGCATGAAGTCACAGGGATATGGCCGCATCATCAACGTAATATCGACTTCTGTTAAACAGCCCATCAGGGGTTTGGGCGTATCCAATACCGTTCGTGGTGCTGTTGCCAGTTGGGCTAAAACGCTGGCAAACGAACTGGGAGGATTTGGCATCACCGTAAATAATGTGCTACCGGGTTCCACGAACACGGAACGCCTTGCCGAGATTTTCAAATCGAGAGCGATTCAGGAAAACAAGTCTGTCGAAGAAGTTATAGAATATGAAAAGTCGACTATTCCTGCCGGTCGAATTGGAACGCCGGAAGAAATAGCCCAGGTCATCGCTTTTTTAGCCAGCCCTGCCGCTTCCTATATCAATGGCATCAATTTGCCGGTCGACGGAGGAAAAACGGGTTGTTTGTGAAGCCGTCATTTAGAACGGCAATTTAACTGGATAACAGGAGGAAGACAATGAATAATCTCGTCAGTAGGTTAGGCTGGTTGGTACTCGCCGTCGCCGGCGCATTTGCATTCGGTGTGATCGCTTTGCAGCGCGGCGAATCCATCAATGCCGTCTGGATCGTGGTCGCGGCGATTTGCACTTATCTGATTGCTTATCGCTTTTATAGCCGGTTCATTGCAGACCGGGTGCTGAAACTGGATTCAACGCGCATGACGCCGGCCTATAAGCACAATGACGGCCTGGATTATGTGCCGACCAACAAATACGTGCTGTTCGGCCATCATTTCGCCGCGATTGCCGGTGCCGGTCCATTGGTCGGGCCGGTGCTGGCAGCGCAGATGGGCTATTTGCCGGGCATGCTGTGGATCCTGGCCGGTGTCGTGTTTGCCGGTGCGGTGCAGGATTTCATCATATTGTTCATCTCGGTCCGACGCGACGGACGCTCGCTGGGCGACTTGATCAAGTCCGAATTGGGCCAGGTGCCGGGCGTAATCGCGTTGGTCGGCACGTTTACGATCATGGTCATTATTCTGGCAGTCCTGGCGCTGATTGTGGTCAAGGCGCTGGCCGGTTCGCCGTGGGGAACGTTTACCGTTGCCGCCACCATTCCAATCGCGATATTCATGGGCATCTATATGCGCTATATTCGCCCGGGCCGGATCGGTGAAGTGTCGCTGGTCGGGTTTATATTATTGATGCTGGCGATAGTCGCCGGCCAGTTCGTCAATGACGATGCGTCCATGAGCGCCATGTTCTCCTTCAGCGGCACCCAATTGGCCTGGATGCTGATTGGGTACGGTTTCATCGCGTCGGTATTGCCGGTTTGGCTGCTGTTGGCGCCGCGCGACTATCTGTCTACTTTTCTGAAGATCGGCACCATCATCGGGCTGGCAATCGGCATACTCGTCGTTGCGCCGAATCTCAAGATGCCGGCGTTCACGAAATTTATCGATGGCTCTGGTCCGGCCTGGTCGGGCAGCCTGTTCCCTTTCCTGTTCATTACGATTGCCTGCGGCGCGGTGTCCTGTTTCCATGCGCTTATTTCCTCCGGCACGACGCCTAAAATGCTGGAAAATGAAAGTCAGGCGCGCTTTATCGGTTATGGCGCGATGTTGATGGAATCGTTTGTCGCCATTATGGCGCTGGTCGCGGCTGCCACGATCGAACCCGGCATCTATTTTGCGATGAACAGCCCAGCCGCCCTGATCGGCAGCACGGTGGATTCGGCCGCGCAAACGGTTTCCCATTGGGGTTTTTACCTGACGCCGGAAATGCTGACGCAAACCGCGCACGACGTCGGTGAAAAGACCATCATTTCCCGCGCAGGCGGCGCCCCGACGCTGGCGGTGGGGATGGCGAATATCCTGTCCAACTTTGTCGGCGGCAAGTTGATGATGGCGTTCTGGTACCATTTCGCCATTCTGTTCGAGGCGTTGTTTATTCTGACCGCGGTCGACGCCGGCACGCGCGCCGGACGCTTCATGCTGCAGGATTTGCTTGGCACGTTCGCGCCATCGTTGAAGCGCACCGAATCGTTGGCAGCCAACCTGATATCGACTGGCTTGTGTGTGTCGGCCTGGGGGTATTTCCTGTATCAAGGCGTGGTCGATCCGCTCGGTGGAATCAACACCCTATGGGCGTTGTTTGGCATTTCCAACCAGATGCTGGCCGGCATAGCATTGATACTCGGCACCTGTGTATTGTTCAAGATGAAGCGCGACCGTTACACCTGGGTCACCATCGTGCCCACCGCATGGCTTCTCGTTTGCACGTTGTGCGCCGGCTGGCAAAAGATTTTCGACGCTAATCCGCGCATCGGTTTTTTAACGCACGCCACTAAATTCCAGGCCGCGCTGACCAACGGTAAATTAATGGCGCCGGCCAAGTCGATGGACCAAATGCGGCAAATTATCTTCAACGATTATCTGGATGCGTCAATGGCCGGTTTTTTCATTCTGGTCCTGGTCAGCATGTTGGTATTCGGTATCAGAACCGTGCTGATCGCCCGCACCACACAGAAAGCGAGCGCACAGGAGACGCCATTTGAGAAATTCCCGACCGGCGCACTCCAAACCTGAGGAAATATCATGCTTGACAAGATAACCAAGGCAAGGCGTTACCTGGGCCAGACCATGCGGTTGATGGTTGGCATGCCGGAATACAGCACCTATGTTGCACATAGGAAGCAGGAACATCCCGGCGAGCCGGTGATGTCCTACCAGGAGTTTTTCCGCGAAAGGCAAGAAGCGCGTTACAGCGGAAAAGGCAAGGCAGGAGGCTGCTGCTGAGTTGGAATAGAGTAGGGCGGAAGGCGCTTCGCTTTTCCGCCCTGCAACGGCAATCTGCTTCGCCCGGCCCCGATGTGGCTCAGATTTTTTTCACGACCACGCAGCCTATCGAATATCCTGCGCCGAACGAACAAATCACGCCGTGCGAACCTGTTTGCATGTCGTCTTGAAACTTGTGGAACGCGATAATCGAGCCGGCCGATGACGTATTGGCATAGGTGTCCAGAATTACCGGCGTTTCATCCGGCGCTGAATCGCGCCCGAGTATCATCCTTGTTATCAACAAGTTCATGTTGAGATTTGCTTGATGCAGCCAAAATCGTTTGATTTGGGAAATCTCCAGGCCGGATGATTCGACGGTATCCTTGATCATGGCAGCCGCCATCGGACACACTTCCTTGAATACCTTGCGCCCCTGCTGCCGAAATAGCTTATCCGGCTTGCCGACTCCAGTTGGGTCGGCACGGTTAAGGAATCCGAAATTATTGCGAATATTGTTGGAAAATTTCGTCTTGAGCCGGGTGCCGAGAATGTCGAAACGATGAGAAGAGACGGCATAATCCGCACGTTCGATAACAATCGCCGTGCAGGCGTCGCCAAAAATGAAATGGCTGTCGCGATCACGCCAGTTCAGATGACCGCTGGTGATTTCAGGATTGACCACCAGCACGGCTCTTGCCTGCCCGCTTTGCACCGCAGCAATTGCCGTTTGTATGCCAAAAGTGGCGGATGAACAGGCGACATTCATGTCGAATCCATACCCATCGATACCCAATGCGTCCTGAACTTCGATCGCGATCGCCGGGTAGGCGCGCTGCAGGTTGCTACACGCTACCAGCACCATATCGATATCGGCGGCGCTGCGGCCGGCGCGCGCCAAAGCCTGCTCCGATGCCTCTACCGCCATGTCGCACATGATCGATCGTTGATCGTCGCTGCGCTCTGGAATGGATGGCACCATGCGATCAATGTCGAGTATTCCGTCTTTTTCAACGACAAAACGCGACTTGATACCGGATGCCTTTTCAATAAAACCCGTGCTGGATTCCTCTAACGCTGCAACTTCGCCGCTGGCAATCGCCTGAGCGTTATCGGAATTGAATTTGACGACGTAAGCGTTGAAGCTGGCAATCAATTCTTCATTTGAGATAGAGAAGGGAGGAGTGTACAGTCCGGTACCGCTGATAACAGCCTGATTCATCTGATTACTTTCTATTAGTTATCATTATTATCATCACCCTTGTTGCGTGATCGATTGAGCAAATTTTACACAAACAGGATACAAGCTAAAAGCAGGAATTTGTTGGACATCAATGCGCCTCAAACCAATTATTCGCTTATTCTGCTCGCCTGCCTTAACTTGGCCCGGAAAGTGAGCAGATAGCAAAAAGGATTACAAGCCGAAGCATGTAACCCTTTATTTTCTTGCTTTATTCTGGAAGGCCGTGCGGGATTCAAACTTGCAACCAATAATTCAATGATTGATTATATCATTGATTTTATTCATTATTGGCGCCCCCTCTCTCGTCGTGTTACACCGACAATCGCCAAATATTGTCACGGGATAATTAAAAAATGGTTGTATGAACGGCATGTCGAGCAGTCGTTTCATATTAAAAATAGAAGGCAAAGCTTAAAAAGAAGCAATGAAGCTTGCAGCAAAGAATTATTCTTGGTTATACTTGCAAATTGGAAATTTTGAAGCCGACGTTTCAAAATTTTACAAAATCAACCAAAGTTAATGCACAAGTTATTTCCGGGCGATCCTCAGAAATAACATTCCCGGAGAAAAGGCTCGATGAACTTTAGCAAAATGAAAGTCGGCACGACCCTCTTTTTTGGATTCTCCCTGGTACTGACTTTGCTGGTCGCGGTGACTTGGCTTGGCATAATAAATATTGCCCAAATTCAGGAGCGTCTGGAGAAAGTAGTCAACGTCAATAACGTCGAGACCAGACTGGTTATCGATATGCGCGCGCTGATTAACGACCGCACGGTCGCGCTGCGCAATTTATCGCTGTTGACCGATGCATCGGATATGCAACCTGAAATCGATCGCATCAACGACCAAACCAGGAGATATGCCGGCGCAGAGAGCAAACTTGACAACCTGTTTGCCGCCGAAGCTGGCACCTCGGCGGAAGAAAAGGGGCTGCTGACCAAGGTTAAGGAGTATGAAACAGCAGCAACGCCTTTAATCGCCAAAGCGATGGAACTGTGGTTGGGCAACAAGGCTGAGGATGCCACCAAAGTCTTGATCAAGGAAATTCGACCGTTCCAGAAAAAGTGGCTAGAGGCCTTGGGCGAACTGGCGTCGCTCGAAGACAAACAAAATGCCCAGGCGGCGACCGATGCGCGGAGCGCGTTTTCAGTCGCCCGTTCATTGATGATTGGGTTGGGCGTGATTGCGTTTTTGGCTGGGATCGCCGCTGCCTGGTGGATCACGAAGAGACTGTTGAAGCAACTCGGCGGCGAGCCCGGCTACGCTGCAAAAATAGCCAGCCAAATTGCCGCCGGCGATCTGGCGGCTACCATCGATACTCAGGGCAGCGATCACTCCAGCCTGTTGGTTGCGATGAAGGCGATGCGCGACAGTCTGGTTAATATTGTCGGCCAGGTGCGCATCGGCACCGACATGATCGCGACGGCCTCAGGCGAAATTGCCGCCGGCAATCTCGATCTGTCCTCCCGCACCGAACATCAGGCAAGTTCGCTTGAAAAGACCGCATCGTCGATGGAAGAATTGACCGCGACCGTCAAGCAAAATGCAGACAATGCGCGACAAGCGAATCAACTTGCCGCATCAGCCTCGGAAGTGGCGCGCAAGGGCGGCACGGTGGTGTCGCAAGTGGTCGACACAATGGGTTCAATTAATGAATCGGCGAAGAAGATTGTCGACATTATCAGCGTCATCGATGGTATCGCCTTTCAGACGAATATCCTGGCGCTGAACGCCGCCGTCGAAGCTGCGCGTGCCGGTGAACAGGGGCGCGGATTTGCCGTGGTTGCTGCCGAAGTGCGCAATCTGGCGCAACGCAGCGCCGCCGCAGCCAAGGAAATTAAAACCTTGATCGGCGATTCCGTGGAGAAAGTTGAAATAGGCAGCAAACTGGTGGGGCAAGCCGGCATTACCATGGAGGAGGTGGTAGCCAGCGTCAAGCGCGTAACCGACGTCATTAGCGAGATCACCGCGGCCAGCCATGAACAAAGCGCGGGCATTGAGCAAGTCAACCAGGCCATTATCGAAATGGATAGCGTGACGCAGCAGAATGCCGCACTGGTCGAGCAGGCGGCATCGGCCGCCCAGAGCTTGCAAAATCAGGCAGCGGAGGTCGCTCACGTGGTCAGTATCTTCAAGCTTGACGTCAGCCAGCAAATGTCAGCCAGGCAGGCGGCAACATCGGTTAGCGTCGCAGAGATCAAAAAACTTCCAATCGACTCCAAAATAAAAGTGGCAAAACCGAACAGCGCGCAGAAGAGCCAAGATCCCAGGAAGCTTGCCGCGGTCGGCAATCGCAACGATGACTGGGAAGAATTTTAACCTGCCGCAACTATGCTCCGGTTGCGGTTGGTACGCAAATAGTTCAAACGTGAAACCACCCAACGACAACGGACATAGTGAACTGAATTGTTAAGCAGCGTTTGGAAGCTGCTGGTCTTGCCGTTATATTAAACATCAATCATTCTGGAATAAGTATGTTAACTATCACTCGCCTCTCCATCCTTCTCGCTGCGTCGCTGCTTGGCGCAGCCATCGCGGCATCCGCGGCCGACTCGCTGGCTACGCTGGATACCAAAGCGCCTTGCGACAAACCTGAGTATCCGCGCGCATCGCTAGTCAATGAGGAGCAGGGCACCGTCATCCTGGCGCTCCATATTGCAGTCGACGGCAAAGTCATCGATTCCAAAGTGGAGAAGAGCAGCGGCTTCAAGAATCTGGACAAAGCAACCATGAAGATAGCGCAATGCAAATTCAAGCCGCTCATCAAAGACGGCAAGCCGGAACAGACGTGGGCAAAATTTGAATACGTCTGGAAACTGGACTAAATGCACGTCTTATAGCCGTGCATTGCCAGGGAGCACGACGGTTTTGTGGTTATCGATCTCGAACAGCGCCACATTTCGGCTTAGTGCTGGTTGATAATTGCACGGCTGCCGGAGCCTACCTGAAGCACAATCCCGACTGCGCTGTGAACGCTGGTGTCTTGCATGATGGCGGCGAAGTTGCCGCTTCCTCCCGATTGGTCTATATAAGCATAGGTCGCGATGTCGTTAGGATTGTTCTGACTGACCAGAGCGACATTCTCCGTGTATTGGTTCGACGTATTCGCCAACGCGATTATTTCTGCGTTACGCGACGTAAAATCACTCAGCGCCGTCAGCGCGCTCGTATCAATCGTAGCGCTTGCCGCATCGCCGGGGTCAAGGTCGGCGCTGACGGCGTGCGTTGTTGCGATTAAAGCAAACGCCAGTAACCGGGAAAGACAGATAGACTTGCTCATCGTATCCTCGCATCGGATAACTTGAGGAAAGATTCAGGGATGCGGCTTGCGGACCAGGGATACCCGCAATTAAGTGCCGTATAAAAATGTTCGATAGATGAACATCTTTACAATAGACGCTGCGTTGCGGACCGATTCCTTTTGTTGTCTTCCCGGCGCACGCTGAATATGGAACAAACGCGAGCTACGGTCAGAAAGCGAAAAATCGGAACGCTATGGCAACAGCGATATTTCCACCGCTGGGATGCTGAACAGGCCAGAGGCGAAGAGACGTTATTTATTTAACGTTCATGATTTAGTTTTAGCAGCCATTTTGTTTTATACAAGCAATATTGCTGCATAGAAATTGCATATATCATATAAATCGTATAAATCATATAAACTGTATATATAGTATATATCATTTTCGTGCGGCGCGGGGCTTGGCGTGGCGGAGGTAGGCGCGCCAACGCGGCGGCCGAAATGGCCGGAGCAGGAGCCAGGCAAGACAAGCTCAAGGGAGGCATGGCTTGATCGGGTTACGAGTTGGCTGATCGATGTCCGACTTTGGTGTTTACGCGCAAGAAGCGCGGAAAAGCAGCAATTGAGTGGACAAGCATTACTTGACGACAGCCAAAATTCAACACCGGTTTCAGCCAAGTGTTTCGCAAATCGTTGGAATCTTGTATTATGTGCACTTGCAATGCGCATACTTAATGCGCAAAGGAGATGTAATGGCTTTAACAACAAAGGTGGCTCGGAAGCCGACAAATATTAGCCTACCTGTTGATCTTTGTACTGATGCAAGGAATCTTGGTATTAATATTTCGCAAATTTGTGAACGATCTTTACGGGAAATTGTTAGTGATGCCAAGCAGAAACTCTGGGCGGCTGAAAATGCTGAATTTATTGCTGAATATAACAAGCGAGTAGAAGCAGAAGGTACGCTCCTCCAAGAGTGGAACACTTTCTGAGATGGCTCGATTCGATATTTGCGAAAACACTGGTGCGAACAAGGCGAGGGCCCCATTTCTCGTTGATGTGCAAAACGATTTCATCCAGCCGTTGGCCACGCGAATTGTAATTCCGCTTGTCGCGACAACGGCAATAAGCACGAAGCCGACTGAGGACGTGTTTCCAATTGTCCTGGTGAATGGCAAGCAGCACTATTTATTCACACCTGAACTGGCGGCTGCGCCGATCATACGGCTTAAAGTGGTCGTTGGTTCGGCCACCGCTGAGGATCGTGACAAGATTCAAAACGCGCTCGATAAAGTTTTTGGCGGCTATTAGCCACTGCAATACTACGCAATTGCTGAAATGCTGTCGCTTTGCATCTTCCAGTTCTTGCGAGGTGACCACAGTCTTGCTTAATGTGCCGGTTGCCGGATCGTAAGGTTGATCAAAGATTCGTTCGATGACAAATGGTTTTTGGCTTTTTGACATAAATGTTCGATCTGTGGAAGGCTGTTGCAAGGCCACGACTCATCGTATCGAAACTGATAGCATTGTGCCGCTAAACTGGTTATTCGTTGATTCTTTTTCGGGTGATTTTTTGTTGTGCAGTGATTTTGTGACCTTACTTTAAAAAAGCAAAAAAGGGTTACAGGCCGAAGCATGTAACCCTTTGATTTTTTGCTTTATTCTGGTAGGCCGTGCGGGATTCGAACCTGCGACCAACGGATTAAAAGTCCGCTGCTCTACCAGCTGAGCTAACGACCCGAAAGACCGCGATTATAAGCAATTTTGTTCCGTGTTGTCAAATGGAATGGGTTCAAGGATTTTCTTTCCGTGATTCCCGTGTGCTTACTTGATCGAATGCAGCCGTTCCTTTGCGGTTTGCGCGGATGGCGAGTCCGGGTATTTTTCAATTAATATGTCCAGTACGCGTTTGGCGCCGGGCTTGTCTTTCAGCTCGATATAGCAACTGGCAATATTCAGCATTGCTTCGGGCGCTCTCGGGCTATTCGGGTAATTCTTCACGACCGCCTGCTGTACCGTCAGCGCGCTGCGATAGTCGGTTTGCATGTAAAAACTGTTGCCGAGCGTATATTGCGCATTGGCGGCGAAAGGCGATAGCGGGAAGTGGCGCAAAAAATCATTTAAAGCCGCGCCGGCGCCCTTGTAATCGCCACTCTTGAACAAATCCATCGCATTTTCGTAGGTTTTTTGTTCACCGGGGTCGACGGTGGCTTCCTTGCCGTCGACCGTCACCTTTTTCGGTTCCAGATTGCGCAAGCGATTGTCGAGATCGATATAAAAATCCTTCTGCCGCTGCTGCGTGTTGGCTACCTCATTGGTCAATACCTCAAGCTGGCCGCGCAAATTCGCCATGTCCTGCCGCAATTGCTCGTTTTGATTGACCAGAATCAATATGCCGCTCTTGTCGGCCTTGTCGGTCAGTTTGGCATCGAAGCTCAGTTGGGCGTTCTGCTGGGCGCTTTCGATCTTGTCGAGCCTGGTGCGTATGTCGAGTATGGCCTTGCGCGCCTCCTCGTCGTCAAACAGGCCGGCGTGGGCGGGGAGCGACGCAAATGAAAATGCGGCCATCAAGGCCGCAGTAATGCTGGATTTGGAAAGACCCATGATTATCGGGATTATTGATAGACGATATCGTCGCGGCGATTTTGAGCCCAGGACGCCTCATCGTGACCGCTTGCTTTCGGTTTTTCCTTGCCGAAGGATACCGCTTCCATCCGTGTGTCAGGCACTCCCAGCACGGACATTGATTTGCGCAAGGCTTCGGCGCGGCGTTGACCCAGCGCCAGATTATATTCGCTGCCGCCGCGTTCATCGCAATTGCCTTGAATGATAATTTTACGGTCCGGCTTGCTGACCAGATATTTGCTGTGAGCCTCAACCAAAGGCTTGAATTCGTCTTTGACGACATATTGGTCGAAGTCGAAATAAACGCTGCGGGCGGCAAGGTTGGGGTTGGAGTTTAATTCATCGACCGGAGCGGCAGTGACCGTTTCAACCTTGCGGGTGTCCACCGGTTTCGGCGCTTCGGTCACGGGCAGCGTCGGCTTGGCTTCTTCAATCTTCGGTTTTTCTTCCAGTTTGGTCGATGAGCAACCGGCAAACAAGACGGAACTGGTGATAATAAGGGCTAGGGCGGGAAAGTGGGAAAAGCGGCGCATTTTTTTCTCCTGTTGGCAAAATGGGTAAAGGGTATATTACTTCATAAATTACTTCATAAAAGGACCCCAGGTGGGCTCGCGAATATCGCCCGCCTGGGTAATCAACTGGTGCTTCACGCTGCCATCGGTCGATACCACCGCAAGTATGCCGCGCGGGCCGGATTCAGTGGCGTACATGATGTATCTTCCATTCGGCGAAAAGCTGGGCGACTCGTCTTTGACCGTATCGGACAGCCGTTGTTCCTGAGAATTGGTCAAATCCAGAGTATATAACTGAAAACGGCCTTCGCGGCGCGAGATAAAGGCCAGTGTTTTTCCATCCGGCGAAATGCGTGGGCTGATGTTGTAGTCGCCGGTAAAGGTGACCCGTTGCGCCGGCCCGCCGCTTGCGCTCATCTTGTAAATTTGCGGTCCGCCGCTGCGGTCGCTGGTGAAATAGATGGTTTGACCATCCGGCGAGAAGTGCGGTTCGGTATCGATGCCGTCGGTATTGGTCAGGCGCCGCAGGCCGCCGCCGCCGACACTGACCAGATACACCTGGGTCGAGCCGCTAAGGGTCAGGGCGACCGCCAGCGTTTTGCCGTCGGGAGACCAGGCCGGAGCGGAATTGCTGCCCTTGTAATTGGCGACCAGCGTTCTTTGCCTGGTCACCAGGTCTTGCACATAGACAACAGGCTTTCTGGTTTCAAACGAAACGTAGGCGACTTTCGTGCCGTCCGGCGACCAGGCCGGTGAAATAATCGGTTCGGCGGAACGTAGCGCAATATGGGCGCCGTCGCCATCGGAATCCGCAACTTCCAGCCGGTACTCTCTGCCGGTTTTCGTCACATACGACACGCGGGTCGAAAAATCGCCACGCACGCCGAGCAGTTTTTCATAAATATCGTCGGCAATTCTGTGTGCGGTCAAGCGCGTGTGGTCGGCCGCATCGGTCAGCGCGAAGCCGGATAATTGCGCGCCCCTGATGGTATCGAGCAGCCGGTAACGCACGTCGAAGCGGCCATCGGCCAGTTTTTGCACGCTGCCGACAACCAGCGCATCGGCGCCGCGCGCTTTCCAGTCGCCGGGGTTGATAATGCTGGTCTCGGACAATACGTTGCCGGTATCGACAATCCGGAAATAGCCGCTGCGATCCAGATCGGCCTTGATAATGGCGCTGACCTGTTGCGGCGCCAGCGCTTCATCGGCAAAGCCGGCAATCGCAATCGGTACCCGGGTGGCGCCGACGCCGTATGTTTCGACGCGCAACTGGGCATGCGCCAGCGCGCATAGCGCCAGTCCAAGAATGGCAAGGCTGCGGAGAAAAATTTTCTTGATCATGTTCTATTGGTCTTTCGGTCTATTGATGCTGACGAAACGGGGCGGCACCGTGCCGGAACTATCGGCCGGGTAGGGTTGAGACTTGTCTATTGCGCGGCGCACCGCTTCATCGAATCCGGGAATGCCGGAGGATCGGGTTTTACGCACGCCTGCAACCGAACCATCGGGCAGCAACCCTACCTCAAACTCGGCCGGCGAGTTGGTTTCAAGATCGCCGGACGCTGCAAAAATGATGTTCGACTTGACCTTGGCGGACACCCGCTGCGACCAGGTGGCATCTATTTTACTGCCTTGCGACTTGGCCGCGGTGCCGGCAGCCGTTCCGCTTGCGCCGATGCCGTTAGCCTCCGCAGCGATGCGTTTTCTCTCGTCCTCATGCTGTTGCGCCTCTTTTTTCGCGTCCAGCGCATCCTGCTTTTTCTTCTTTACTTCAGCCAGTTTTTTCTCTTTCTCGGCTTTTTCCCTGGCCTTGTTCTCCGCTGCCTCGCGTATTTTCAATTCCTTCATTTCTTGCTTGAGGCGTTTTTTCTTCTCTTGTTCCAGCGCGATGTCAGGCTTTTCAACCGGCTCTTCCTTGGCCATCGGCAGCGGCGTTGCCACTACCGGCTTAACAGGCACAGGCGGTGGCGCAGCAACGAGCGCTTGCGGGCTCCATACTTCGGCTTCAATAGTTTCCGGCGTGTCGTTCTGCCAGCGTATGCCGACCCATAAAAAAGCGATGAGAGCCGCATGGACGAATATCGCCAGTGCGATTGCCCGCCAACGTCCCGGCTCTTTCGGAACAGAGTACGGAAGTGCACTGGTCATCATTGCTTGGTCGCCAGCCCCACGCGGCCGATGCCGAATTTTTTTGCTTCTGAAATGACCTGTATCACTTCGTCGTATTTAATGTCTTTTTCCGCTGAAATCATGACCGGCATGTCGGCATTCTGCTCATGCAATGCGCGCAGCTTGGCGATCAGTGCGGCGCGGCTGCCGGCCGTCTCGGCTTCGCCGCCGCCGGTTTTGCGACCATTATTCTGCCCGGCCACGCCAATAGTGGCAGCGCTATCCGCCTTCAAGGTAATCTGGATGTACTCGGACGGCGGCAGCGCCGACTTTCCGGCGGTGGGCAGATTGATCACGCCGGGGTTGGTCAAGGGCGCCGCAACCATGAAGATGATCAGCAATACCAGCATCACGTCGATGTACGGCACCACATTGATTTCGGATTTGAATTGACGGGGGCGCCCGCCGCGCATGCTGGAAATTCTGGCCATGGGATGCTCCTACCGGATTTGGCGCTGCAGGATGTTCGAGAATTCTTCGATGAAGCTCTCGAAGCGGATCGCCAGGCGGTCGATGTCATGCGTATAGTGGTTGTAGGCAACAACGGCCGGAATAGCGGCAAACAGGCCGATGGCGGTTGCCACCAGGGCTTCGGCAATGCCGGGGGCAACCGCCGCCAGCGTCGCTTGCTGCACGTTGGCCAATCCGCGAAAGGCGTTCATGATGCCCCACACTGTGCCGAACAAGCCGACATAGGGCGATACCGAGCCGACCGACGCCAGGAAGGACAGGTGCGATTCCAGCGCATCCATTTCACGCTGGTAGGCGGCGCGCATGGCGCGGCGCGCGCCATCGATCGCCATGCCGGAATCGGCCCCGTTCTTGTTGGTCTGCGCTGCTTTGGTTTTTTGAAATTCACTCATGCCGGACTCGAAAATCCGTTCCAGTGCGCCGGTTTTGCCCGTGTTGTGGCGGCGGTTGGCGGACGCATCCTGGTACAGCACATTCAAATTCCCGCCGGACCAGAAATTACGCTCGAATTCTTCAGTTTGTTTGCGCGCGCTGCCGATCGCAAACATTTTCCGGAAAATAAACATCCAGCTCATCACCGATACAGCCAGCAATAAAGCCAGGACCAGTTGAACCAGCACGGAGGCGTTGGTAATCAGGGAAAGGAAGGAAAGATCGGTCGTGACATTCATGAGGGATATGTGGGTAGGGTCAGTTTCAAGCAAACTTATGCTCTGGTTTTATTTTCATTAATACGTCATTCGGGATCGCGCAAGGCCGAAATGTTTGAGCATCGACGCATCCAACCTTGATTTCCCCTGTGGTCAGCAATTCCGCCTGCACGCCTTTGATGCGCCAGGCTTCCTGCACAAATTGCACGGATGCGCGCCCCAAGCGTCGGACAACGACTGTTACTTTTAGTTCATCGTCCAGTTGCGCGGGAACATGATAATTGATTGCGGTATTTTTAACGACAAAAATCACGCCATGCGCATCCGTCATCAGCTGTTGGCCGATACCTGCCGCACGCAGCCATTCGGTGCGCGCGCGTTCGAAGAATTTAAGGTAATTGGCGTAGAAAACAACACCGCCTGCGTCGGTATCTTCATAGTATACCCGGATGTTCCAGGTGAAATTGGTATGCATGGTAAATGGGGTGACGTTGCTGGTAGAAAAATAATCAAGCTTGTAATGAATAGCCCATTCGAACCTAATGCCGCTTAATCGTAAACGGTGAAAAGCCTTGGCAAGTCGGCATCATTTCAAGGTAATTGATATTGACATGCGCCGGCAAGGTGGCGATCCAATAGGCGCTTTCGGCAATATCGTCCGCGGTCAATGGCACGGCGCCTTCATATACTTTGGCGGCAGCAGCATCGTCGCCTTTGAAGCGGACGTTGGAAAATTCAGTGCCGCCGCATAGGCCCGGTGCAATGTTGGTGGCGCGAACGCCGGTACCGGCCAGGTCGGCCCGCAGGTTAAGCGTGAACTGGTCGACAAAAGCCTTGGTCGCGCCATATACATTGCCGCCGGGGTAGGGGTAGGCGCCGGCGACCGAGCCCAGGTTGATGATGGTGCCGCGTCCGCGCGCAACCATGCCAGGCAAGACCAGGCGGGTCATCGTCACCAGGCCCCGGCAATTGGTGGCGATCATGGTTTCCCAGTCTTCGAGCATGGCGTTTTGGGCCGGTTCAACGCCCAGCGCCAGTCCGGCGTTATTGATCAATACATCGATTTCCTGCCATGCGGCAGGCAATGCGGCGAGCGCTGCCGCAATCGACGATTTGTCGGTCACATCCATGACAATCGGCATGATGGCAGGCGCCGGCGCATTGGTAAATTCATTGACCAGCGCTTCCAGCCGGTCGGCGCGGCGGCCGGTGGCAATGACGCGGTGGCCGCACTGGACGAATTTGCGCGCCATGGCAGCGCCAAAACCCGATGTTGCGCCGGTAACGAAGACGATCATGGGAAGCCTTGAAATTTCGAATACGCTAATTGTAGCCGGAATACGCGATACGGCCTTGCTATGGCCATGGCAATCGTACGCGGTTTTCTCCCCTCTCCCGCTGGCGGGAGAGGGGCGGGGGAGAGGGAGTGCGTAGG
>JBIODP010000025.1:0-16196 GCA_044445195.1 Burkholderiales bacterium
TCGTTACACTCTACTTCCATCCATTTTAATGCGCAAGCAAATTTGCGGCATCCTGCAATGCACAACCGTCACACCGGCTATAATCCTGCCATGTCAGACCAGAACCCCACCGGCAACCCAGCCAAGCCCCTGTTTTACGACCCGACCGAGCATCGCATACGCAGCTTCGTGACGCGTGCCGGGCGGCTGTCCATTGCGCAAGCACGCGCCATCGACACGCTGGGGCCGCAATTTTGCCTGCCCTACGCCAAATCCATTCTGAACGTCGATCAGGCATTTGGACGCCGCGCGCCCGTCATACTGGAAATCGGTTTCGGCATGGGAGATTCTACCGCCAAAATCGCCGCAGGCATGCCGGAAAAAGACTTTCTCGGCGTCGAGGTGCATACGCCGGGCGTGGGCAGCCTGTTGAAGCTGATTGGCGAACAGGGCTTAACCAATGTGCGTTTGATCCAGCATGATGCGGTCGAAGTGCTGACCCATATGATTGCGCCGGCGTCACTGGCCGGCGTGCATATTTTCTTTCCCGACCCCTGGCACAAGGCACGGCATAATAAACGGCGCTTGATACAGGCGCCGCTGGTGGGCTTGCTGGCCTCGCGGCTGGCGCCCGGCGGTTATCTGCATTGCGCGACCGATTGGCAGGAATATGCGGAGCAAATGCTGGAAGTGCTGGGGGCCGAACCTGCGCTGCGCAATACGGCAGAGGCTTATGCGCCGCGCCCCGGCTATCGGCCGGTTACCAAGTTTGAAAACCGGGGGTTGCGGCTTGGGCACGGCGTGTGGGATCTGGTGTTCGAGCGGGTTTGAACCCGGTCTGGGGCAGCGTAAATTCAAACAGTTGTATTCCCTCTCCCGCTTGCGGGAGAGGGTTGGGGAGAGGGGGTGCGCAAGAGCGGTTGACTTGGCGAACACCCTCTCCCTCGCCCTCTCCCACATGCGGGAGAGGGCGGAGCAGGCGAATTCGAGGGGCATTGCCCCGCGCCTGCGTAACGGTGTCCGCTTGCAAGCGGACACTCCTTCCCTGCAGGGACACAGGGGCGGGGGGAGAGGGAGCGCGCCAGACGCAATTCAATTCTTCAAAGGCAAGTGCGGATTGTGTGAGCAATCTAAACGATTGAAAACCTTCGCTCTTGCAAGCACCCTCTCCCGCAAGCGGGGGAGGGGTGCAAACCGATGCCGCTGACTTGTGGGTAACGATTAGATCCACCATGCATATACCATCATGAACATACCGCCATGAACATTTCCAGCGATCTGCAGGGCATTGGCCTGGCGCTGCAATGGGCGTCCAAGGGCATGTACAGCACGGCGCCGAATCCGCGCGTGGGCTGTGTGATCGTCAGGGAGGGGCAAGTGATCGGCGCCGGTTATACGCTGCCGGCCGGCCAGGCGCATGCAGAAGTGCAGGCGTTGCGCGATGTCGCCGAACGCGGGGCCGACGTGCGCGGCGCCACCGTATATGTCACGCTGGAGCCTTGCAGCCACTTCGGCCGCACGCCGCCTTGCGCCGACGCGCTGATTCAGGCGGGTGTCGGCAGGGTGGTGGCGGCGGTGGGCGACCCTAATCCGCTGGTGGCGGGGCAGGGCATGGCCAAGTTGCGCGCTGCAGGAATCGAGACGGTATGCGGGGTGCTGGAACGGGAAGCCACCGAGATGAACATCGGATTTTTCTCGCGTATGCAACGGTCGCGGCCTTGGGTAAGAATGAAAGCCGCAGCCAGCCTGGATGGCAAAACTGCTTTGCACAATGGGCAGAGCCAATGGATTACGTCAGCCGCGGCACGCGTCGACGGGCATTATTGGCGCGCGCGGGCGTGCGCCATTTTGACCGGCGTCGGCACGGTCAAGGCCGATAACCCGCAATTGAACGTGCGGGCCGTCGAGACGCCGCGACAGCCGCAGCGCATCATAGTCGACAGCGCGTTGCAGATCGACCCCGATGCGCGTGTGCTGCAAGGCGGCGCCTGGATTGTTGCAGCACAGCCGGACGCGGAAAAAGAGGCGGTGCTGCGCGCGCGCGGGGCAGAGGTTATCATGTTGCCGAATCATCGCGGCAAAGTGGATCTGCCGGCCCTGATGCGCGAATTAGGCCGGCGTCAGATCAATGAATTGCATGTTGAAGCCGGGCATAAGTTGAACGGCTCGCTGATACGCGAAGCATGCGTGGACGAATTGCTGCTTTACCTTGCGCCCGATCTGCTGGGCGATGGGCAAGGCATGTTCGACTTGCCGGCGCTGGATAGCCTGTCTAATCGGCATAAGCTGGCTTTTCATGAGGTAACGCAAATCGATACGGATTTGCGCATCCTCGCTCGCTTTATTTAGGCTCTTCTTTTAAGGTCTTCTTTCATTATGTTTACCGGAATCGTCGCCGCTATCGGCAAAATTACTTCTGTTTCACCTTTGGGGCGGCAGGCTGACGCAGGATTGCATTTGACGCTGGATGCCGGCGGCTTGTCGTTAGCCGATGTGGCGCCCGGAGATTCGATCGCGATCAACGGCGCTTGCATGACCGTAGTCACCCGGACCGAGTCCGGTTTCAGCGTCGACGTATCGCGTGAAAGCCTGAATTGCACGGCCGGGCTTGACCGCTTGGGCGAGGTAAATCTGGAGAAGGCATTGAGGCTGGCCGATCGCCTGGGCGGACATTTGGTGTCCGGCCATGTCGACGGCTTAGGTGTGGTGCGCAAATTTGAAGCGGTAGCGGAATCCCATGAACTGGTGGTGGAAGCGCCCCGGGAACTCGGCAAATATCTGGCGTTCAAAGGCTCGATCGTGGTCAACGGCGTATCGCTGACGGTCAACCGGGTCACCGATACGGCCGACGGATGCGAATTTTCCATCAACCTGATCCCGCATACGATAGAAGTAACCGCCTTGAAACACCTGGTCGTGGGGGGTAAAGTCAATCTGGAAGTCGATTTGATTGCGCGGTACTGCGAGCGCATGCTGAGCTATCGAGATACGCTTTAATCCAATAAATTTGATCATGAGGTGCTATTATGTGTATAAATGTTAGAGGAGATACACACTATGCGAACCAACATTGTAATTGACGATAAGCTAATGAACGATACGCTGCGCGCAACAGGACTAAAAACCAAGCGTGAAGCGGTTGAATTTGGATTGCGCTTGATATTGCGCCTACGTCAGCAAGAAGATATCCGTCGTTTTCGCGGTAAGCTGCATTGGCAAGGGGATCTGGATGCAATGAGATCCGACAAGTGATCTTGGTCGATTCCAGCGTCTGGATCGATTACTTTCGAGGAACGGTAACACCAGAGGCTGAGAAGCTCGACACGCTATTGGGAACGGAACCAATTGCCGTAGGAGATTTTATTCTGACAGAGGTACTTCAAGGGTTTGGAAGTGACCGCGAGTTTAATCAAGCCAGAAAATTGCTGACCTCGTTGGAGGTTGTGGAGCTGGGTGGGCGGGATATTGCGATTCAAGCAGCCAAGAACTTTCGGACTTTGCGAGCACGAGGGATCACGGTACGCAAGACTATCGACACGGTGATTGCCACCCGCTGTATTGAGAGTGGTTACGCGCTGCTCTTCAGCGACAGGGATTTTGATCCGTTCGTCCAATATATGGCGCTTCGCTCAGTGCTGCCGAAAGCATAGCAGGGGTTGAGATACGGTGGAAATAATTATTAAATTAATAATTAAATAAACGGTATACCTGACGGTAATTGAATTTAGCGATTTGAAACCCGCATGGATACTACACTAGGTTCTAGGGGTGCCGCTTTTTTTGTCCTTCAGGCCGCAAAAAAGCGAACGTGGACTTACACGGCAAACATTGTTACAATGTACTTACTGACGTAACCACACTACGGAAACCATCATGGCATCTACCGCTCGTTCAAATTCGGAACAATACAACGGTAAGGTAACGCCGGTTGGCAACTCCAAAGGCATCCGTCTTGATGCTGCATTTTTTAAGGCGCATCCCGAATTCAATGGTGACGTGCGCCTTACTGTGCTGGCGGACGGTCAAGTTCTGCTGTCGGCAAAAAACACGGTTCGCCGTCGCGCCGAAGATAGCGACGCTGATCCGGTCATGCTCGGGTTCATGCAATTCCTCGAAAAGCAGATGGCAGACCATCCCGAATTGATCGAGCCGGTGGATCGCGCCCAGCTTGTACGCATAGGCAAACTGGTTGAAGGTGTCAGTACCGATGACGCGACGCACTAGGGCGAGCGCACCGTGCCGTCGAAAGCGCCTCCTGCCACTTGGCAGCTTTTCTACTTCAAACTGTTTAAAGCGGCGCTGGACGAGCTTGAGCAAGCCGTCACCAAGCTCGCCCAGCAACATCCGACCGAATACACGTCGCACCCCAAAACGAGGCTCTTGGCATCGGTGTACAAGTGCATCACGCAGCTTGTGCCGGCCAATCCCGACAACCCTGATTTTCGATTAGGCAAGACGCTGGGCAGGGAATACGCCAACTGGCGGCGCGTCAAGAAGGGCATGCCCGACCGCTATCGCCTGTTTTTCCGTTTTGCGTCAAGCCCGGTGCAATTGATCGTGTACGTCTGGTTCAACGACGAAGATACATTGCGCAAGGCGGGTTCCAAGACTGACGTCTACGAGGCATTCAAGCGCATGCTGATGCGTGGGGAAGTGCCGTCATCGATCAATGTTCTGCTGGCAGAAAGTCGGAAGACGTGAAATGATGTCGCCCACATGGCTGATTGCCATCGTTTGATTTATGGCATAGTATGCCAACATATGCGCTTAGCTGGAGAAATTCTTATGCCAACCCGAAATGTTGTCCTTACAACGCATCAAGCGGATTTTGTCGAACAGCTTGTAAATTCCGGTCGCTACCAGAATGCAAGCGAGGTATTGCGCGAAGGGTTACGTCTGGTCGAACGTCGTGAGTCGGAAGATGAAATGCGCTTGTCCGCTTTGCGTGAGGCCGCCCGAATAGGCATTGTTGATATCGAAGCAGGTGCTTTCCGTAGTTTTGAATCGCCCGAGACATTGGAACAGCATCTTGCAACGCTGACTTCAGAAGTGCTTGACGCATAGTGGGTAGTGATTCCTGGATTATTCGTCTCTCGACCGCTGCGGATGAGGACTACCGCCAAATATTGCGCTGGACAGTGGCGAATTTTGGTAAGGTGCAAGCGCGTAGTTATGCGAAGATCGTTACGTCCGTGCTGCATGAGCTAACCGGTGCTCCTTCAATCATTGGCGCCAAAGAACGCGGCGACATCGGTATGAATATGTGGACGATCCATGTTGCCCGGAAAGGACGCAAGGGCAGACATTTTGTTGTATTTCGGGTGAGTAATGTGCAGGGGCGAAACACTATTGAAGTGCTGCGTTTGCTGCATGACAGCATGGACTTGGATCGACATGTGTCAACGCAAGATGATTAAATTCCAAGGCAGACCATACTGCCTTTTTTCGATTGATATCAACGCATAATTGCAAGTTATGTTGAGCGTATGCTGCCTATCGGGTTAAACTCTCTACACTAGCGAACTACAGGAATTAATTAATGCCAATTGCAACTACGCAGGAAATCGTCGCCGAACTCCGTGCCGGCCGCATGGTGATACTGGTGGACGAAGAAGACCGTGAAAACGAGGGCGATCTGGTGCTTGCCGCCGAGTTCGTTACGGCGGAAGCGATCAACTTCATGGCCAAATTCGGCCGTGGGCTGGTTTGCCTGACCTTGACCGAAGAACGCTGCGAGCAACTGAATTTGCCGATGATGACGGCACGCAACGGAACCTCGTACGGCACCAATTTCACCGTGTCGATTGAGGCCGCAGAAGGGGTGACTACCGGCATTTCCGCTGCCGACCGGGCCAAAACCATCCAGGTTGCGGTTGCCGGGAACGCCAAACCGGCCGATATCGTGCAGCCCGGCCACATATTCCCGCTGAAGGCGCAAAAGGGTGGGGTATTGATGCGCGCCGGCCATACCGAGGCCGGCTGCGATTTTGCCGAGTTGGCGGGCTTGATCCCGGCAACCGTCATTTGTGAAATCATGAATGACGACGGCAGCATGGCGCGTCTGCCGGATTTAATGGAATTTGCGCAGGAGCACGGACTCAAGATCGGCACAATTGCCGATTTGATCCACTATCGCAGCCAGCATGAAAGCATGGTCGAGCGCATGGGCGAGCGCGAGATGCATACCGTGCATGGCATGTTCCGGGCGATTGTCTATCGCGACAAAGCGAGCGGCGGCGCCCATTTGGCGCTGGTGCATGGCGATATCGCGCCGCAAAGCGAAACATTGGTGCGGGTGCATCAGCCGGTGTCGATATTCGATTTGATGGAGACGCAGGCGACCAATCATTCGTGGAATATGGCGTCGGCCATGGTTGCCATCAAGGCGTCCGAGCGCGGCGTCATGGTGCTGCTCAATTGCGAAGAATCGGCCGAACAGATGTTCGCCCAGTTTGCCGCATTGAACGATGTTGAGGGGCAGCCGCAATCGCGTGCTTCGCGCATGGATTTGCGCACCTACGGCATCGGCGCCCAAATTTTGAAAGACCTTGGCGTAGGGAAGATGAAACTGCTTGCCAGCCCAAGAAAAATGCCTTCGATGACCGGTTTCAATCTTGAAGTAGTCGGTTATCAAGCTAAACCTTAACAATAATGAACCGGATTCAGCGCAATCGCGCTTAAAGGAAATGCCATGACAACAGGATTGTACGAAACCAATTTGACCGGGCAGGGTTTGCGCATCGGTATTGTGCAAGCGCGTTTTAATGAAGATATCTGCCATGGCTTGTTGTCGGCTTGTCTGGCTGAATTAAAACACCTCGGCGTGGAAGATGAAGATATATTGCAGGTGACGGTGCCGGGCGCGCTGGAAATACCCCTTATCCTGCAAAAAATGGCAGAGACGCTGCAGTTCGATGCGTTGATTGCCATTGGCGCCGTGATTCGCGGAGAAACCTATCACTTCGAGCTGGTATCGAATGAGTCCGGCGCCGGCATCAGCCGCGTGGCGCTGGATTGCGGCATTCCGGTCGCGAATGCGGTGCTGACCACGGATAACGAGGAGCAGGCAGAAGTGCGGATGGCGGAAAAAGGCGCCGATGCAGCGCGGGTGGCGGTTGAAATGGCGAACCTGACGATAGCCCTGGAAGAGCTCGCCGAAGCGACGGAAGACGAGTAAGGATATGACCCAAAAATCTGTCCATGCCAATCCCGGCAAGAACCGCACCCCGCGTCATCGGGCACGGGAATTTGCGCTGCAAGGGGTTTATGAGTGGCTATTGAACCATGAAGACGCGGGAGTGGTTGAAGCGCACATCCGTGAAGCGCACGGTTTCGACAAGGCCGATGCGGCGCACTTCGACTCGCTATTGCATGGTGCAATTAAAGACGTGGTTGCATTGCGGGCCGGCCTGGCTCCATTGATCGACCGCCCGATTGCGCAATTATCTCCGGTCGAACATGCCGCCTTGCTGATCGGCGCATTCGAGCTGTGCAATCATCGTGAAATTCCCTATAAGGTGGTGATCAACGAGGCTGTTGAACTGACCAAGTCGTTTGGTGGGATGGATGGCCACAAGTACGTGAATGGCGTGTTGGACAAGCTGGCGGCCACAGTCCGGAGCGGCGAGATCGGTTTGGGCATGTAGCGGTAGTGGCCCGCGTTTGCAATCGCTACAGCCTTGACGAATATCCATTCCATGGATATATTATGTACATATATTTTGGGATGATTATTCATGACTATGCACGTTAATCTGTCGCCGGAGATGGAAGGCTTTATTAAGCGCAAGGTTTCCAGCGGCTTTTATGGCAATGCTACAGAAGTGATCCGAGACGCGATCCGACGCATGCAAGCTGAGGAAAGCCGCATTGCCGCCTGGCAGTCTGCGATCAAGCAGGGCGATGACCAACTCGACCGCGGCGAGGGGATTGCCTACACTGCCGCGGCCCTGAAGAACATCACCCAAAGCGCCATCGGTGCTATGCACAGCGGTCAGCCGATTGACCCTGATGTCCTCCCCTAAGCTGCTGCACATCCTCTATTCTATTAGCGCGGCTACGCCGCGATGGATTTGTATTACCACTTGACTATAGCCGTCTAATAGGTGACCCCTTTAATTTCTTATTGGGCGGATTGTGATTATTCAGCCATTGGCGCGAGTGCGGAGTGCGTTTTGGGGAAAGATCGCGTCTGCAAGTAGACGGGTTCATGACCGCTGGCTACTTGCGTCATGCGTATCCCGCCCGGACTTCATTGAATCGCTCGCGCTGTCTCTTCCCCCAAAACGCACTCCGCACTCGCGCCAACGGCTGAATAGTTACGACAGGTTAAATATTGCGTGTCTAGGTCGTCACTTGATCCGGCAACACGCGTCAGATGACAGGCGTAGGTTTTGTTGTCAAGATCAGGTCCAGATGCCCGACGTGTACGCTATCGAGCGGAAAGCAGTCAGCCGAGTTTCGAGGTGAAAGGGCGGCACTCTGGGCCACAAGCGGAAATTCGGGCGAGAGTCCAATGTGATGCCTTTGTGAAAACTTTTCCGTGATCGGGCACTACGGTATAATCATGTCAACGGCGATACCGTCCTTTTTCCAAGGGGAATTACTATGCTTACTGTCGTCTTGCCGGACGCGCTTGAAACTGCAGTCACAGCGGCGGCGCGTCGAACTGGGCTTTCGATTGACGACTATTTGGCCGCTGTATGTGCCGACGCGTTGTCGCTGGAGATTGATCGTGCGCGCGTTGACTCATTCTTGGCTGGAACGCCCGCAATATCGCACGACCGTGCGCGTGCTTGGCTTGCCGATTTGGCTGAAGGGAATCGCACCGAGTGCCCGCGCTGATTTGGCATCCCGATGCCCTGGATGATGTCGCCAGGCTCTATGATTTTCTTGCTCCGGTTAGCCCCTCCGCCGCTCGGCGAGCCGCCTTGGTAATTCGTGAAGCTGCAGATAAAATTGCCGACAATCCGGGAATCGGCACGCCGCGAGCCGAGTTCAAGGAATGGCCAGCAAAATTTGGGCGAAGCGCCTATATTCTGCGTTACTTTGTAGTACCGACCGGCGAAATCCTAATAACCCGAATCTGGCATAGCCGCGAATTGCAACCAGATCATTGAATCGCTCGCGCTGTCTCTTCCCCCAAAACGCACTCCGCACTCGCGCCAACGGCTGAATAGTTACGACAGGTTAAATATTGCGTGTCTAGGTCGTCACTTGATCCGGCAACACACGTCAGATGACAGGCGTAGGTTTTGTTGTTAAGATCAGGCTCAGATGCCCGACGTTTGCGTTATGGGGCGGAAAGCGGTCAGCCGAGTTTCGAGGTGAAAGGACCGCACCCGGCCAATTGCGGTCAGTTGAATGCGTCGCCAATGTGATAGTCAATCATCAATTATTTCGAGGCGCGCAACTTGCTTACAGGGTTTATATAGTCGTGGATTGGATCATTTCTCGCATTCCAAAAATGGGATTTGTTGCTGCCCTTCTTACGTTTGGAATTGCACTGGCAGCGACCGATATTAATACTGGTCCTGCCTCGTCATTTTCTATGACAACGGGGATCGTTCCAGTGCTTAATTTGCGCCTAAGCGCCGGAAAGCGCGCACGCAACTCCGGTGACTTTGCAACGGCAATAGCCGAATGTAAGCAAGGCATTGTTGAGCTTGGCAGAGCGTATTTTTACCCTGGACTCGCTGACGATTCGAACAAATTGGAGTCTGCGGAGCTTAAGCAAAATGAAGGTGAAATGCTTACTTCAGCGAATTTGTATTGTCGTGCGCTGGAGTCACGAATCGAATCATATCGATTTAAATTGCAGAATCCGGCAATTGAAACTAATGCACAACGTGATTCTCTCGGCCAGAACGACCCCGTGACACTCTCAAGCGGAGCCGCAGAAACATCCAAGAATACGGACGCAAATGAATTTAATATGCGATTGGAGGAACGACGTGTTGCACGGCAAGCGGCAGAAGTGGCCGCCGCAAGAGAAAATGCAACTGCCGCGACAGCGGATACTTTAAACCGAATTAATGCGGCAAAAGATCTTCTAAGCGGAAAACCAAGTAACGGCCCAAGTGGTGTGTTTGAGGTTACCAAAGTTGGAAGTCGCTACGGAGAGTTCCAGTTCATTGGTTGGCACCGCGACTCAGGAAATTTGCACGAGTACTATAGCGTCGATGCCGGCGACGGTGGCAACGTACGATTGGCGTTAGTAAAGAAGGTCATTGAAGTTATCCGTAAACACAAATCCGGTAGCTTTGAATTTCAATCTTGGCGCTTAGGTCATGTAGTCCTGATGTCTGCACGCCCGGAAGATAATGACGCGTTGGAACAATTCTTGATGAAGGAACTATTCGAAGATGAAAGAGCTTATTTGCAGAAAGTAACTCGTTGAGCCTGAATGTCGGCTCTGGAGAAGCTCGTATGACTGCAGTGGGTCGTGTACGGTCCTTCCCCCCAGCCCGGCCTACGTCCGTTTGCCCACATCAACCGGACATCTGCATTGAACATCTTGAACTTGCTTTTGTTTTGATGTATAAACACATAAACATTTTAAGGACGCTTGGCAAAAGCTGGCCTTCGTTTCGTGTCTGTCGCCGGTTAATGAGGCACGTAGGTTGCCGTCGTGACATTGCAATTACGAACGAATAGGTATGGGAAAAATCATGAGTCAAATACGTTGGAACATCGCTGTCTCGCCGGACACCGACCAGTCGCTTCGCATGTTCCTCGCGAGTCAGGGCGGCGGTCGAAAAGGAGACCTGTCTCGCTTCATTGAGGAAGCCGTTCGCGCCCACATCCTGGAGCTGACGGCAGAACAAGTAAAGACGGCCAATGCCGGCGTGAGCGAGAGCGAGCTGACCGCGATGGTTGACGAGGCGGTGCAATGGGCAAGTAGCCACTGATGCGGGTGGTTCTCGATACCAATGTTTTGCTTTCTGCCCTTATTTCGCCACATGGTGCGCCGGATGCCATTTACAGAGCTTGGCGTGCCGTCAAATTCGAGGTGGTCACCTCGTTAGTACAGTTGGATGAGTTGCGCCGTGCCAGCCGCTATCCAAAGTTTCAAGCGGTACTGCAGCCGCATCGTGTCGGCGCGATGGTCAATAACCTGCAACGCGCAATCGTGCTGGACCGGCTTACATCGGACGTTGAGGCTGACGATCCGAACGACGCATTTCTGCTCGCGATGGCGCTCGCGGGCGATGCGGACTATCTGGTAACTGGCGACCGTCGCGCTGGCCTGTTGCAGCGAGGGTGCTTCGGCCGGACCCGAATTGTCACGCCAAGCGCATTCTGCGCTGAAGTCCTCTGATCGTAGTGGCGCTGCCGATTTCGCAAGCGCTGTCCACTGTCAATTCATGCCGTTATTCTATTAAGGCAGCAAGCTGATCCAGCGGGGCTGGCTTGGCATGGGGTTCCGGCGTAGCTGAATCCGACTTGATTTGCGGCGCAGGCCCACTTTCGGTTACCTCGGCTTGCGGACGCAGTTTTGGGGTGTTGGTCTGGGCTGGGGCCGAGAAGGTCGGCACATTCTTGCCGGTCGCCACTTCTTTCAGGCGGTGGTATTCCGCCAGCACTTTGGCGCCGTAGCCGGCGTCGCTGTCAAAGGCCGACGCCCCGACATACAGCTTCAGGCCTGCTTCGACCGAGCCGCCGCGGGTCACATAGTCTTTCAGGATCAGCGAACCTACCTTGATATTGGCGACCGGGTTCAACGCCGTTTGGGCTCCACCCAATTCCTCGAATTTCTCGTGGTGCACTTTTGACATGACCTGCATCAACCCCTGTGCTCCCATTGCGCTCTCGGCAAATGGATTGAGTCCGGATTCTATGGACATCACTGCCAGGATCAGCAACGGATCCAGTTTGGTTTCCCGGGCCGTCAGGTACGAGGCTGAAACCAGCATGTTGGCGGCATCGCCGGCCACATGATAGCGCTTTGATAGCCAGTTGGTTATCCAGCGTTGCTGGCGGGGCGTACCGAGATCCTTTAATTGTTTGTCGCTGAGCATTGCGGAGTTTGCCGATTCAGCCGTTGCCGGCGTTTGACCGGCGGTATTCAGCAGGTTGGTCAACTGCGGCGTTACGGTAGCGACAGTTTCCTGCTTGCCGGATTCGGGCGCCACTTGGTTGAACGGCGACAGGGCTTTGAGCCGGTCGGCGAGGTGGGGTTGGAAAAACATCATGCCGAGCGCCGCGATGGCAAAGATGCCAAGCACTAATAAAGCACGATGAACTGCGGTGATAAAACTTTTTGCGGTCAGCCGGGCGAAGATATTCGATTCAGCGAACTGAATGGGCGATTGGTCGAAGGACTGAGTCGCTCCGTTTATTCTATTTAACATGCAAACTCCTGAATTGCCGCGCGGAACACACAATTCCCGGCAGATTGCCCCGCCTGGCTTTTATGCGACCTCTTGCGCAACCGTTAATCAGAAACATCGTCTATCGCCGCATGGCGCGGTCGATAGACATCGGATTGTTTGCATCAAAGTCGTTGAGCAAAAGGTTTCCTGCTCGACTCCTTACCGATAGCGACCGTTTGGCGCATTGTCAGTTGCAAACAATTTTTTCGGGGAGAAGGCTGACGCCTTTTGAAAACACTCCTTAAAATGTCATGTGGGACCCCGATCCCGTGAAATGATGAGAACATCGTTAGCAGCGCATTCGATCGTCGAATCTTTGCTTCTTCATCAAGTTATTCGGATTGTAGGAGGCGTATTATATGAAGTCAATACTATAGAAACTATTTGCTATAACTTTTATGTCTCATTTATTTCGCTGCACTGCAATAAAATTCAATAAAATCAATCACTTGGGCAAATTAGTTTGACAATTGAATCATCTGTCAAAAAAGTCGAAAAAAAATGAAATATTCTGATTTACGCGATTTTATTGCTCAATTGCAAATGTTGGGCGAATTAAAACATATTTCGACCCCGGTTTCGCCGTATCTTGAAATGACGGAAATTTGCGATCGCACCTTGCGTGCCGGCGGTCCGGCTCTTTTATTCGACAATCCGGACGGGCACTCGATGCCGGTGCTGGGAAACCTGTTCGGTACGCCGCGCCGGGTGGCGCTTGGCATGGGGGCGGAAGACATTGGCGAACTGCGCCGCATCGGGCATTTGCTGGCCATGCTGAAGGAACCGACGCCGCCGGCTGGATTTCGCGACGTGCTGGGTCTTGGCTCGCTGGTCAAATCGCTATGGGACATGGGGCCGAAGGAACTGCGGTCCGCGCCCTGCCACGATATCGTATGGGAAGGCAATGACGTCGATTTATCCAGGCTGCCGATTCAGCATTGCTGGCCGGGCGATATTGCGCCGTTAATTACCTGGGGGCTGGTGATTACCAAGGGACCGCATAAAAAACGCCAGAACCTGGGCATCTATCGCCAGCAGGTGATCGGCCGCAACCAAGTCATCATGCGCTGGCTGGCGCAACGTGGCGGCGCACTGGATTTTCGCGAGCATGCCGCGGTCAATCCAGGCCAGCCATTTCCGATTGCGGTGGCGCTCGGCGCCGATCCGGCCACTATCCTCGGGGCAGTGACGCCGGTACCGGATACTTTGTCGGAATATCAGTTTGCCGGATTGTTGCGCGGCCGCCGAACCGAGCTGGTGAAGGCGATCGGCAGCGATTTGCGGGCGCCGGCCTCGGCGGAGATCGTATTGGAAGGGCATATTTACCCTGATGCCAACCATCCTAGCGGCTACCAGCATGCGCTGGAAGGCCCGTTCGGCGACCATACCGGCTACTACAATGAGCAGGCGCAATTTCCGGTCTTTACGATAGACCGCATCACGATGCGGCGCGATCCGATCTACCATTCGACGTATACAGGCAAGCCACCCGACGAACCGGCCATTTTAGGGGTGGCGTTAAATGAGGTATTCATTCCCTTGTTGCAGAAGCAATTTGCGGAAATCACGGATTTTTATTTGCCGCCGGAAGGCTGCAGTTATCGCATGGCCGTGGTGCAGATGAAAAAGGCTTACCCCGGTCACGCCAAACGGGTCATGTTCGGCGTCTGGAGCTTCTTGCGGCAGTTCATGTATACCAAATTCATTGTAGTGGTGGATGAGGATGTCGATATCCGCGACTGGAAAGAGGTCATCTGGGCTATCACGACCCGCGTCGATCCGACCCGCGATACCGTGCTGGTGGACAATACGCCGATCGACTACCTTGATTTTGCATCGCCGGTGAGCGGTTTGGGCAGCAAGATGGGAATCGACGCCACCAACAAATGGCCGGGCGAAACCAGCCGCGAATGGGGCAGGACGATGGCGATGAGCGCCGACGTGAAGGCGCGGGTGGATAAAATTTGGCAGCAACTCGGCATATAAGGCCTGATTTTTAAGAAATGCCGGGTGCGAAACCGGGTTTGCTGGTAAAATCGCAAACGGCGGGCCCCTGCGCATTGTGGCATGGCCAATCTGGTCAGGTCGGGAACGAAGCAGCCACAGTCATATCCCGCAAGTGCCGCAGACAAGGCTCGCCTTCTATTATTTCCGCTAACTGGTTCGCTTCCTGCCTTTGCCTTTATCTCTTCACCTGATCGTTACCCACAAGTTAGTGGCGCCGGTTTGCACCCCTCACCCGCTTGCGGGAGAGGGGCGGGGGAGAGGGTGCTTGCAAGCCGGGTAGGTTGGGCTGCAAAGCCCAACGACAGCGATGGCAAAAAACGTTTGGCTTTGCAGCCCAACCGTCCATGAGGAATGATTACCTCGCACTCGCGCAGGCGGCTGAATAGTTACCACACGAAAAACCCTGCTTCCAATCACCGGGTATTTTTGACTCCGCAGGTTCCGCGGCTCGGGTAAAATGCTGTCATCATTTATATTTTGGCGTCCATATGTCTTACCAGGTCCTGGCCCGTAAATATCGTCCGAAGAGTTTTGACACGCTGGTTGGGCAGGAGCACGTCGTGCGGGCGTTGACGCATGCGCTGGAGCAAAAGCGTTTGCACCATGCCTACCTGTTTACCGGCACCCGCGGCGTCGGCAAGACGACGCTGTCGCGCATCCTGGCAAAATCGTTCAATTGCGAGACTGGCATTACCGCACAGGCCTGCGGCGTGTGCGATGCCTGTCTGGCGATCGATGCCGGCCGCTTTGTCGATTATATCGAGATGGACGCTGCTTCCAATCGCGGCGTGGATGAAATGGCGCAATTGCTGGAGCAGGCGGTATACGCGCCGTCCAATGCGCGTTTCAAGATATACATGATCGACGAAGTCCACATGTTGAGCAATCATGCATTTAATGCCATGCTCAAGACGCTGGAAGAACCGCCCGAGCACGTCAAATTCATCCTGGCCACGACCGACCCGCAAAAAATTCCGGTCACGGTGTTGTCGCGCTGCCTGCAATTCAACTTGAAGCAAATGCCGCCCGGCCATATCGTCGGCCATCTCGAGAATATTTTGGGGCAGGAAGGCATTGCGTTTGAAGTGCCTGCTTTGCGTTTACTGGCGCAAGGCGCGCACGGCTCCATGCGCGACGCGTTGTCGTTGACCGATCAGGCGATTGCCTATGCTGCCGGCACGGTAACGCTGGAAGCGGTGCAGGGCATGCTGGGCGCGCTCGATCAATCCTATCTGATTCGGCTGCTGGATGCGCTGTCGGCCAAGGATGGCGCCGGCTTGCTCGCGGTCGCCGATGAAATGGCGGCGCGCAGTTTGTCCTACCATGCGGCATTGCAAGACCTTGGCGCCTTGTTGCATCGGGTCGCGCTGGCGCAGACTATTCCCTCGGCGGTGCCGGAAGATTTGCCGGAACGGGACGATATAGTGCGTCTTGCCGGGCTGTTCGACGTCGAAGAAATTCAACTGTTTTACCAGATCGCGGTGCATGGCCGCAACGAACTGGGCTTGGCGCCGGACGAATATGCCGGGTTTTCAATGACGCTGCTGCGCATGCTGGCTTTCCGTCCTGGCGTGGGCGGTGTGGAAAACCGGCCGCAAACGTCGCCGCAGCCTGCATCGGCGCCTGCGGCACGATTGAGCGTCGCGCCGCAGGCTGCCGTAACCAGGGCGCCGGCGACCAGATCGGTTGCCGGCATGAGCCCGGCGCGCGCCGCGCTGGAGGCGGCGCGCGGGGGCGAGAAGTCGGCGGCAAAGGCGCCGGTTGCGTCGACTCCGGTACCGGTTGCGCCGATAGCATCGCCGACTGAAAAAACGATGGATGCGAAAACGCCCATAA
>JBIODP010000026.1:0-15817 GCA_044445195.1 Burkholderiales bacterium
CGGCTAATTCATTCAACGCGCCCTCATCCATACGGGTACGCGGCTGATATTTTCCTGCTTGCAGATCATTCACATGCAGCGACGAAGGGGCGCCTGTTATGGTGACAATGTCGCTAAAATCGGCAGAACCGCCCAACAGCGCATCCAGACCGCGACCGAGACCTTTAGGTTTTTTGGTAGCCATAGTTTTCTTACAATAATTTGATGCGTTCGACCATTTCTGCGCCAAATGCAATATATGCCTGCGCGCCTTTGGCCGCCGGATCGAAGATAACACCTGGTATGCCGTAGGATGGCGCTTCCGCCAGACGAACATTGCGCGGGATGATGGTCTTGAAAACCTTGTCGCCGAAGTGCTGTTCCAATTGCGCGGAAACCTGCTGCGACAGGGTCATGCGGGCATCGAACATCACACGCAACAAGCCGATGATCTTGAGATCCGGATTCAGTTTTGCATGCACCTTCTTGATAGTATTGACCAGGTCCGACAAGCCTTCCAATGCGTAATACTCGCATTGCATCGGAATAATGACGCCGTGCGCCGAGCACAAACCGTTCAGCGTCAGCATCGACAGCGCCGGCGGACAATCGATCAATACGAAATCGTAGTCGTCATTGACCGCAACCAACGCATCTTTCAGGCGTTTCTCGCGATTATCCAGTTCCACCATCTCGACCTCAGCGCCGGCCAGTTCGCGATTGGCTGGCAGCACATCGAACTTTCCCGCTGTCGACCTTTGGCGCGCCATGCCGATATCGGAAATGCCGAGTAAAACCTCATAGATCGATGCGGTCAGCGTTGCCTTGTTGATGCCGGCCCCCATGGTTGCGTTACCCTGCGGGTCGAGATCGACCAACAGCACACGTTGCGCGTGCTGCGCTAGCCCCGCTGCCAGATTAACCGCAGTTGTAGTTTTGCCAACTCCACCCTTTTGATTGGCGATACAGAATATTTTGGCCATGTATTTTCTAGTTGGTGATCGATTTCATTATAAATACAAGGTGTCGCTCTGCTTGCAGCCCCGGTACTTGCAAGGGTCGCACTTCGGTTACTTTCCATCCCTCCGGCAAGCGCGCCATTTCATCCGTAGGCACGACGCCTTTTAACGCAATAAATTGACCGCCATCGGCTAATAAGTGTCCAGACCAACTCACGAAGTCGGATAAATCGGCAAATGCACGCGAGGTAATCGCGTCGAACAAACGCGGCGCCTGCAATTGCTCGACCCTCCCGGTGTATACGGTTACATTCTGCAAACCCAGTTCGGCTTTCACCTGCGTTAAAAAAGCGGTTTTCTTGTGTACCGTATCGATCATCGCCACCTGCACAGGCGGATGACGAGCTGCTCCACAGATAGCCAACACGATACCAGGCAGGCCGCCGCCGGCACCAACATCCAGTATATTTTCCGTATGGGCAAATGCCGGTACCGCCGCCAGGGTATCGAGTAAATGCTGCGCGACCATGCGTGCCGGATCGCGCACTGCAGTGAGATTGTAGACGGCATTCCACTTGACCAGCAATGCCAAATAGTCGATCAGCTGCACAATTTGCGATTTGCTCAAGGTCAGGGGCAACGCGCTGAGGCCCTCCTCCAGGGAACGGGTCAAGTCGGCACGGTCAAACGGCTTCATCTCGGACTTTGCATCAGGCTGCCGCTTCGGATGGTCTGGCGCTGTTGGCAAAGCCTTTGAAACCGGCTTTTTTCAAGTGTACCAACAATAATGAAATCGCTGCAGGCGTTATGCCGGAAATGCGCGATGCCTGACCCAAGGTTTCCGGGCGATGCCGATCAAGCTTTTGCCGTACTTCAAACGATAATGCCTTGACTTCCATATAATCGAACGTGGTCGGCAATTTCAAGTGTTCATAATGTTCGTGGCGCTCGACTTCCTTGGCTTGCCGATCTATGTAGCCCGCATATTTCAACTGAATTTCAATCTGTTCCTTGACCTTGTCGTCGAGAGCGGTTGCAGCGGCAAAACCCTGGCCGTCCGCGCTTTGTAAACTCATCAGGCTGTCATAGCTGATATTCGGCCTGCGCAGCAAATCGGCCAGTGAATACTCGTGCTCGATCGCTTTGCCCAAAACCCGCTCGGACTCATGATCGGCCAGCACTTTCTGACTTATCCAGGTAGACTTGAGCCGCTCCAGTTCCCGCGCCACCGCCTCACGCTTGTTTTCGAAAAACGCCCATTGCGCATCGCCGACGCAACCGAGACGGCGGCCGATTTCAGTCAAGCGCAGGTCGGCATTATCTTCGCGCAGGCTCAATCGATATTCGGCGCGGCTGGTAAACATCCGATACGGTTCCTGCACGCCTTGGGTAACCAGGTCGTCCACCAGCACGCCGAGATAAGCTTCGTCGCGTCGCGGAGTCCATGCTTCACGGCCTTGCGTCAGCAATGCTGCGTTTATTCCAGCCAGCATGCCCTGCGCTGCGGCCTCTTCGTAGCCAGTGGTACCGTTGATCTGTCCGGCAAAGAACAAGCCATGCACAATCCTGGTTTCAAGCGAAGCCTTCAAGCCGCGCGGGTCAAAATAATCGTACTCGATCGCATAGCCGGGACGCAGGATATGCGCCTGCTCCAACCCCTGCATCGAACGTACCAATGCTAGCTGAACGTCAAACGGCAAACTGGTGGAAATGCCGTTCGGATAATACTCATTGGTAGTCAACCCTTCAGGTTCAAGAAATATCTGGTGCGACGATTTGTCGGCAAAGCGATGAATCTTGTCTTCTATCGATGGGCAATAACGCGGGCCGACTCCTTCGATAACACCGGTATACATTGGGCTGCGATCCAGGCCGCCTCGTATGATTTCATGCGTTTTTTCATTGGTGTGGGTAACCCAACACGGCAATTGGCGCGGATGCATAGCGACGGAACCCATTACCGAAAACACTGGAATCGGATCAAGGTCGCCGGCCTGCTCCTGCAGCACCGAAAAATCGATGGTGCGGCCGTCTATACGTGGCGGAGTGCCGGTTTTCAGGCGCCCCTGAGGGTGTTGCAGTTCCTTCAGTCGATTTGACAACGAAATTGCCGGGGGGTCGCCGGCACGGCCGGCAGAATAATGATTCAGGCCTACGTGAATTTTGCCGTCCAAAAACGTGCCGGCGGTCAGCACCACTGCGCGTGCGCGAAACTGGACGCCTACTTGCGTGACCGCGCCAACTACGCGCTCGCCTTCAAGCAGCAAGTCGTCCACAGCTTGCTGGAATAACCATAAGTTAGGTTGGTTCTCCAGGCGCGAACGAATCGCCTGCTTATAGAGTATTCGGTCGGCTTGCGCACGTGTCGCGCGCACCGCAGGTCCCTTGGAGGAATTCAATATACGAAACTGAATCCCGGCTTCGTCAGTCGCTATTGCCATTGCGCCACCCATAGCATCGACCTCTTTAACCAGGTGGCCTTTGCCAATTCCCCCTATCGAAGGGTTGCACGACATTTGCCCCAGGGTTTCGATATTATGAGAGAGCAATAAGGTTTTTTGCCCCATCCGCGCGGACGCAAGCGCAGCTTCGGTACCGGCGTGACCGCCCCCCACAACAATTACATCGAACTCAGCAGGAAAAAGCATAGTGCGCCTCAATGAGACGGTGAACAGAGGCGAGATTATAAAGTCTTTTTAACTTATTCACCAATCGCAATAATTTTATAAGCTTTAATTTGTTTCACGTGAAACAATCTCGCAACTAAATAGTTATTTTTTGTTTCACGTGGAACAAATTTACTTCGCTACCGGCATAGTAAACTCAGCGCCCTTCCCGATCGATTCCGGCCAACGTTGCATTACCGATTTATAACGCGTATAAAACCGTACACCCTCTTCTCCATAGGCATGCGTGTCGCCGAACAGCGAGCGTTTCCAACCCCCGAATGAATGCCATGCCATCGGCACCGGAATCGGCACATTAATACCTACCATTCCACATTCAATTCGCCGTGAAAATTCGCGTGCGGTATTGCCGTCTGCAGTAAATAATGAAACGCCGTTACCGAATTCATGGTTATTAATTAATTCAACTCCAGATGCAAAATCCGGTACCCGCACGATACAAAGTACAGGACCAAAAATTTCTTCGCGATATATACTCATTTCGGGCGTAACATGATCGAACAAACAGCCCCCCAGGAAAAAACCATCTTCATGTCCGGTTACCTGTACACCACGCCCGTCTACCAGTAATTTAGCGCCGTCACGCACCCCCGCTTCAATGTAGGAGATAATTTTTGCCTTATGCGCGGCGCTTACCACAGGCCCCATTTCAGCATCCGGCTCCATTCCGTGTTTTACCTTAATTGCCTTGACCCGAGGAATCAGCGCTTCGACTAATTTATTGGCAATGCCTCCCACTGCCACGGCGACAGAGATAGCCATGCAACGCTCACCAGCCGAACCATACGCAGCGCCGATTAACGCATCGACCGCTTGCTCAATATCGGCATCCGGCATCACAACCAAATGATTCTTGGCGCCGCCTAATGCCTGGATGCGCAATGGATAAGTACCCTTGCGTTTCGCACCCTCGGTATAAATATATTCGGCAATCGGCGTTGATCCAACAAACGATACTGCTTTTACATCCGGGTGATGCAACAACGCATCTACTGCAATCTTGTCCCCCTGCAGCACATTGAATACGCCAGGCGGCAAACCGGCTTGCGTGAATAAATCCGCTAATAGCAACGAAGGCGATGGGTCGCGTTCAGATGGTTTCAATATGAATGTATTGCCGCTCGCGATGGCCAAAGGAGCCATCCAAAGCGGCACCATCACTGGAAAATTGAATGGCGTGATACCGACCGTGACGCCTAGCGGTTGTCGCAATTGCCAGTTATCGATACCACCGCCAATATTGTCGGTAAATTGTGTTTTTAGTAATTGTGCGATGCCGCAGGCAAATTCAACGATTTCAAGCCCGCGCGTGACTTCACCTTTTGCATCCGACAATACTTTTCCATGCTCATCAGTAATAGCACAAGCCAATGCATGATGATTCTGTTCAATCAATTCTCTGAATTTAAACAGAATGCGTGCGCGTTTTAGCGGTGCGGTTTCAGCCCACATCGGCGCGGCATCGGAAGCGGCAGCAACCGCCGTATTAACGTCCTGTGCATTAGCCAGTATCACTTCAGCCGATGCCTTCCCATAAGCAGGATCAAATACCGGCTGAGAACGGCCGCTGGAAGACCCCGCCAACTGTCCATTTATATAATGCAAAATAGTGGGAAGCGACGACTTACTCATTAAAATCCTTTCGTAAATTTTTCTGATCTTTCAAATATTTATTTCACTCTGCTGACATAATCGTTTCACAATATGAAAAGCATAACGTGCAGCAATATTTTTAATGAAGTAAATAAAATCCATTGCGGAATTTTCATTGGCATTGTCTGAAATCGTGCGCACTATCGCAAAGGGCAACCCAAATTCAAAACAAACCTGTGCCACTGCTGCGCCTTCCATTTCAACTGCAAGCAAGTCTGGCAATAAGGTCTTCAACTCGGCAAGTTTACTTCCTTGGTGTATGAATTCATCACCGCTGGCAATCAGGCCATGGTGAAGACGCGGAGCATTCAAACGCAAAGCCGCACTGTCGGCAACTTCAATGACGTGCTTAAAATCGGATTCGATAAAAGTAGCGACGGCCTGCATTAATCGATTCGTCAAAGGCTTATGCGATTCCAGATGAGACAATCCAAGCAAAGGGATTTCAAACCGAGGAAACAGCGGTGCGGAATTCAAATCGTGCTGCACCAGACTTTCTGCGACAACAATATCGCCTACATGAACATTTGTATCTGCCGAACCGGCCACACCGGTAAACACGATATGCGTAACCTTGAAACGCTCGATTAGCGTCGCAGCGGTAGCGGCAGCAGCCACTTTGCCAACGCGCGACAATACGCAAACACAGTCCACCCCCCATAGCGAGCCGGTTACATAGTCTCGCATGCCTGCACAGACTGTTTGCGATGCCTCCATGGCCTCAATCAAACCAGCTTGTTCCTGGTGTAGCGCACTGATGATACCGAGGCGTAGAGAGGCTGTACGCATGTTTAATCCAATAAAAGACTGACGAAGTTTTTGTGATTTTTGACGATTTAATAAAATAATGCAGTCGTCGCGGTTTTAAGATAATGATACAGATATATAGCTAGTAGTAATAGTTAACACAGCGCCAATTCTGTGAATAACAGGATTAAATCTCATTAAATCAAGGACTTATCAGTTGAATAAGTGCAGAATAAGGTGTGTATGAGGAAATAATGGATTCTGGATAAAAAAATAATAAAAGGAATTGGCGATCTTGTTCACAATTGTCGATGCGGATATCCATCGACTTATCCACAGATTTTATTCAATCACTTATTGATAATTTTATTGATTGGAAATTTTATTAATGAGCATTAATTGATTCTTTAATCCGTCGCTCGAAGCTGCTCTGGTCAAGCGTTTGCGTAACCAACGGTACGCCAGGTTGCGCGCATCGCGTTCGTGCCACAGTAAATCGATATAGACATCAGGTAGCTTAAACGGCAATTCTTTCAAAATGAGTGAGCCGGTCATATCGGTCATTGTCATGATATAAAGCGGCAACACTGTGATCAGATCCGAGTTTTCAACTACGCTAATAGCAGTAAAAAATTGGTTAACCGTTAACAGGATGCGTCGTTCGCGATTAAGTTGCGCCAGTGCTTCATCGCTCAAACCATGCGCCCGGCCGGATAAGCTGACCAGCAAGTGATTTGCCGAACAGTATGCATCGACGGTTAATTCCTTGTCGGCCAACGGGTGATTTTTGCGCATCACACAGATATATCTTCCCGAATCCAGCCGTTCGTGTCGAATCGGCGAATAAGGTCCACCCGATAACTGTGCAACTACCCCGGGGAAAAACCCGATGGCAATGTCGATATCGCCGGCCAACATCATCGGTCTTGGGTCGCGGGTGATCAATGGAACCGTCCGCACATTGATTCCAGGCGCGTCCATTTCAATGGCCCGTACCAGTTCCGGCAACCAGACGACAGCAGTAGCGTCGGCCATGGCGATGCGAAGGGTAGCCTGCACTTTGCTGATATCGAAATCGGTCGGCGCCACTACCCGTTCTAAATCCGATAGCGCGCGTCGTATGGCGGGCCACAGTTCTTCGGCATGCGGGGTCGGTTTAACGCCGTGGGTCGTACGTATCAATAACTCGTCGCCCAAGGCATCGCGCAGGCGTTTGAGCGCATTGGATACCGCAGGTTGCGTTATCGCCAATCGATTCGCGGCGCGCGTCAGATTTTGTTCGGTCATCACCGCATCGAACACGCGTAGCAAATTCAAGTCAAAGGTCAGAAAATTCATGATTTATAAATCAACTATTCATGAAAATAATAACAGGAAGTTGAATTGAATGGGGTATTTACTTTGCCTGTGTCACATAAAAAATGTGGCACAATGAAATTAAAATAATCATTTCTTTCGATTCGTCACACTAAAGACATGAAATGCGAGCACAATGAATGTGCTTAGTGTGTTCTTTTTCTCCTGATATTAGTAATTTCCTATCATGGGAAAAAAGTTGATGTGTATGTTGACGTATAGGTAAATGCTGAAGTAGTGGTTCCTTTGAACGGTAGAAGAGTGAAATTTTCAATTACTTCTGGAGTCAAGAAACTTGGGCCGACTTATTAAGAACAATTACTCGAATGTTGCGCAGTTAAAAGACCTGATGACAACCCCGCCGATGTCTGCCGAGCAGCACGCAGCCGTGATGCGCAAGCGCATCGAACATCGGAGGATGATCGAAGAAGCAAAGGAAATGAAATCGGCAACCAATAATGAGTTGCAATTTAGCTGACGGTCGCTCTCAGCCAGGCTGAGGGTACGGCAGGTTCCACATCCCATAAAACAAAAGCGCATCAGGTATCCCTGAATGCGCTTTTGGCTGCTCATTGACGAAAATCAGGCCGAGAGGCGTTTCTCCAATTGTTTTTTTGTCTCTACCAGTTCCTGGGGCAAATGATGCTTCAGTTTGTCGAACAATTCACTGTGCAATATTATTTCGGCTTGCCAGGCAGCCTGATCGATCGATGTAATTGTTTCAAACTGTTCCTGCGAAAATTCCAGGTCGTCCCAAGTCAGGTCATTAAAGCGCGGCGTGATGCCGAAGATATTTTCGGCGCCGCCAGCTTCGCCTTTGATGCGATCCAGCATCCATTTTAATACGCGCATGTTATCGCCAAAACCTGGCCAGACAAATTTGCCGTCCGCCCCGGTGCGGAACCAGTTAACGCAGTAGATACTAGGCACAATCGCTCCGCTCGCGCGAATCTTTTCACCAATGTTGAGCCAATGCTGGAAGTAGTCGCTCATGTGGTAGCCGACAAACGGCAGCATCGCGAACGGGTCGCGGCGCACCAGGCCCATTTCGCCGACTGCGGCTGCGGTCGTTTCCGAACCCATGGTCGCGGCCATGTAAACGCCTTCTACCCAATTGCGCGCTTCTGTCACCAGCGGTATGGTAGTTGAACGGCGGCCACCGAAAATGAAGGCCGAAATCGGCACGCCGGCAGGGTCGTCCCAGGCACAGTCAATTACCGGGTTCTGGGTTGCCGCAACCGTAAAGCGAGAATTCGGATGAGCGGCTTTGCGGCCGCATTCCGGCGTCCAGTCCTTGCCTTGCCAGTCGATCAGGTGGGGCGGCGCTTCCTTGGTCAGCCCTTCCCACCAGACATCGCCATCGTCGGTTAGCGCAACATTCGTAAAAATCGTATTGTTAGCCAAGGACGCCATGCAATTGTAATTGGTCTTCTCGTTGGTGCCTGGCGCCACGCCGAAATAACCGGCTTCGGGATTGATGGCGTACAAGCGGCCATCCGCGCCTGGTTTGATCCAGGCGATATCGTCGCCGATAGTGGTCACTTTCCAGCCCTGGAAAGTCTTGGGGGGAATCAGCATCGCAAAATTGGTCTTGCCGCATGCGGAAGGAAACGCCGCTGCAACATAATGCTTGACGCCTTGTGGCGACTCGACGCCGAGGATCAGCATATGCTCAGCCAGCCAACCCTGGTTGCGCCCCATGTTGGAGGCAATGCGCAGGGCTAAACATTTTTTCCCCAACAATGCGTTGCCGCCATAGCCGGAACCGAATGACCAGATTTCGTGCGTTTCCGGGTAATGAACGATGTATTTGGTTGGATTGCACGGCCAGGCGACATCTTTCTGTCCTGCCAGCAAGGGCGCGCCGACCGAGTGTATGCACGGCACGAATTCGCCATCGGCGCCCAGCACTTCATACACTGCTTTACCCATGCGCGTCATGATGCGCATGTTGACAACAACGTAGGCCGAATCGGTCAGTTCGACGCCGATATGGGCAATAGGCGAACCCAACGGGCCCATTGAGAATGGCACTACGTACAGGGTTCGTCCTTGCATGCAGCCATCGAACAGGTCATGCAGGGTGGCGCGCATTTCAGCCGGCGCCATCCAGTTATTGGTAGGACCGGCATCTTCCTGCCTGTTCGAGCAAATGAACGTGCGATCTTCGACGCGGGCGACATCGGATGGATTGGAACAAGCCAGGTAGCTATTCGGGCGCTTGGCCTGATTTAACTTTTTCATGGTGCCGGCGGCAACCATTTCAGCGCACAATTTATCGTACTCGTCTTGGGAGCCATCGCACCAATGGACCCGTTCAGGTTTTGTCAGGGCGGCAATTTCTGCGACCCAGCTGATCAGTTTCTGCTGCTTAATATAAGCCGGGGCGTTCAGTGTGGCAACGCCACCCATAATGGGTTGATTCATAAACACTACCTCCAATACCAATAAAGAAATCTGTCTTGTCCCGGCGCGGCAGGATCGTCGTCAGCTACTCTTGAGCGATACGGCGGTCTTGTCGAAGCGCGGTCGCGATCTGACCGCGAAGCTCAAAACGATATAGCAAAGTCGAGCTTATAACGCCTATTTTTTTGTTGTTTATTCTAGAGACAGGAGGCGATTGTACACCCGCACATCGCTTTTGTAGTAAAAATACTTGACTAATATAGTGCGCTACTTAAATCGTTGGCTGGCTTGTTATTTTTTTACGAAACTGCTCTCACCTGTCAGTTTGAATCAGCCGCCGCCGGTGGTTTGCAAGCCGCGCTTTTGCAGGGATGGTCTTGGTTTTGGTTCGCCGATGGGGATCGCGCCGGTGTTCCACATGCGGTTCCATCCAGGGGGCCATGGCAATGCCGGCCCCGCATAGTCCGGTATGCCGCGACGCACGGGAATGACGGGAACGCTGGATGGATTCGGGTCGCCGTCCTGGTTCCAATTGAGGCTGAACGCGTAGTGCGGGAGCAGCGCCTCGCAAGCTGCAGCAAACCAGTCGACATAGTCTTCGTCGCGGCCTAACGCATGCGCCAAACCGGACGGATCGAATTGCGCCAGGCAACTGGCCAGTTCGGCGGGTGTTGTCGCCGGCACGTCGCCCCAGCCGATGACCGGATTAACATTGTAATCGGCGCCGGAACCGTACCAGCCTTCCCGCCACGGACGTTGCATCCAGTTGCGCTGACCGGTAAACAAGTGCCAGCGCCAATGCAGGCCCGAGGGTTTCGGCCAACTGTACAGGTAAAGTTTCTGGTAGCCGGCACGATGCAGCTCAACCACCATCGCCATCAGCCTGGCATGCGGCATGCGATCCGGCGGCGAGCGGCGGAACAGAATAGGCTCGCCGTCCGCATGCTGCACTTCGTCCGAAGATAAATTCAAGTCCAACTGCCGTGTTTCGGTGCCGAAACGGGCGGAGATCCATCCTGTCAGCAAATTGACAGCCGTGACCACCCCGTAGCCTCGATAGCGGTGGAAGATGACGGTGCCGGGAGCAATCGGTTGCATGGTCAAATAGCAAAAATTAAACGAAACGGATCAACCTCAAAATGCCAAGGATTTTACACGGAGTCGTTCCAGCGAATGCAAAAAATGTTGTCGCAGCGGACAGTGCGCTCAGCGCGCCTGAAACACGCCTGCGCGACGATTTTTTTCTACGTTGTCCCATGCAAAAATCCGTGCATTCATGGCGACATGCACGCCCGGGGGCAGAACCTGAGCAGCTGCGCAGGCGAAACCGAAATTGAACAGCGCATCGGAACCGGCGATTTCATAAGGGATCATCGCGCCGGTCAGGACGATCGTCTTGCCGATATTGGCGCGACCGAGTACTTCGGCAGTTTCGCGCATGGTATCGGTGCCGTGAATGACGATAATGCCGGGCTCTTTTGCGCGGATGCACGATGCAAGTATGCGTTGACGGTCGGTATCCTGCATGTCGAGAGAATCGAGGAATGGCAGTTCTTCCAGTGCGACTGGACCGGAAATGCGTGAATTTTTGATTATTTCGGTCAAATGTCCGACGCTGAAACCCAGTTTACCGGCGATTTCATCATAATGTTTGTCGAAAGTGCCGCCAGTAGCGATTACGCGCAATGTCATTGGAAAAAAGAGAGAGTTAAATAAGGGGCTGCCGGGGAGCAAGGATGCGCGATTTTATGTGCTTTGGCAAGCCGGTGGCGGAAGGAATGATCGAACTGCATTACAATTCAGGGATTGTTACCAATAAATATTGCCGTGTCCAATCTTGTTGAAATTCGCGATTTGCAGTTTTCTTATGGGGAACGTCCGGTTTTATCAGGCCTGAAAATGGATTTCCCGCGCGGCAAGGTGATTGCGGTGATGGGGGGCTCCGGTTCTGGAAAAACCACGGTGCTGCGTTTGATCGGTGGCCAGTTGCGCCCCGATGCGGGACAGGTCACGATCGACGGTCAAGTGCTGAATACCGATGATGTCAAGAGCTTGTATCGCCAGCGGCGGCGTATGGGCATGCTGTTTCAGCACGGCGCATTGTTCACCGATATGAGCGTTTTCGATAATGTCGCGTTCCCCATGCGTGAACATACCAACCTGCCCGAGAGCCTGATTCGCGATCTGGTTTTGATGAAATTGCAGGCGGTAGGCTTGCGCAATGCGGCACAGCTGAAACCTGCGGAAGTGTCCGGCGGGATGGCGCGTCGCGTCGCTTTGGCGCGTGCGATTGCGCTTGACCCGCAGCTGATCATGTATGACGAGCCGTTTGCCGGGCTGGACCCGATTTCGATGGGTGTTACCGCGAACCTGATCCGAAAATTGAACGATGTGCTCGGTTCGACCTCGATTCTGGTATCGCACGACGTGCATGAATCGTTTTCGATTGCGGATTACGTCTATTTTCTGTCGCAACACAGCATCGTGGCGCAAGGCACACCGGCTGAAATGCAGGTATCCAACGATCCTTATGTGAAACAGTTCGTGAATGCTGAAATGGACGGCCCGGTACCTTTTCATTATCCCGGCAAGTCGCTGTCTGAAGATCTTGGTTTGCAGGTGGCAAAATGATAGCGCAAGCACTCACTTCGCTTGGAAGAGCGACGCGCGCGTGGCTGAGTCACCTCGGTTATGCTGCGCGCACGTTTTTTGAAATGTGCTGGGCTTCTGGCGGTTTGTGGCGCAGGCCGCGCTTGATTACCGATCAAATTCACTTTATCGGCAATTATTCGCTGGTCATCATCGGTGTGTCGGGATTGTTTGTGGGGTTCGTGCTGGGCCTGCAAGGCTATTACACGCTCAATAGATATGGTTCGGAACAAGCGCTCGGCTTGCTGGTTGCCTTGTCCTTGACGCGCGAATTGGGACCGGTGATAACGGCCTTGCTGTTTGCCGGCCGGGCCGGCACGTCGCTGACGGCCGAAATCGGTTTGATGAAGGCGGGAGAACAGCTTTCCGCGATGGAGATGATGGCAGTCAACCCGCTGCAGCGCGTGATTGCACCACGGTTTTGGGCCGGGGTGATTGCGATGCCGGTGCTGGCAGCAATTTTTAGCGCAGTCGGGGTGTTGGGCGGGTATGTCGTCGGCGTCAAAATGATCGGTGTCGACGAAGGCGCGTTTTGGTCGCAAATGCAGGGCGGCGTCGATATTTGGCAGGATGTCGCCAACGGTGTGCTCAAAAGCGTGGTTTTCGGATTCGCCGTAACATTCGTGGCATTATTCCAAGGATATGAAGCGCAACCGACCCCAGAAGGGGTTGCGCAAGCAACAACACGCACTGTGGTTATTTCATCGCTGCTGGTGCTCTGGCTAGACTTCATGCTGACTGCGTTGATGTTTAACTGACGATGCGGCGGCGAAAGTACAAGACAAAAACGTAACTAACTGGACGGCCTGATAAGTTGCCGTCAACTATTAAAGGTATTCGGCTATGCAACGAAAATCATTAGACTTATGGGTGGGGCTCTTCGTTTTACTAGGCGCCCTCGCCCTGTTTTTCCTGGCGATGAAGGCCGGTAACCTCGGTTCGATTTCATTTGGGCCTAACTATCCGGTGAAGGCCAAGTTCGACAATATAGGCGGCCTCAAGCCGCAGGCGCCGGTCAAAAGCGCCGGTGTCGTCGTTGGCCGGGTAGGAGACATCGCGTTTGACGACAAGACGTTCCAGGCGGTGGTAACCTTAAATCTCGACAGCCGCTACCAGTTTCCCAAAGATTCATCGATCAAGATACTGACCTCAGGGCTGCTGGGAGAGCAATATATCGGTTTGACGCCAGGCGGCGACACGCACAATCTGGTTGCAGGCGATAAAATCACGATGACGCAGTCGGCGGTGATTCTGGAAGACCTGATCAGCCAGTTTCTTTTCAGCAAAGCGGCGGATGGGAAGGATAGCGGCAAATAATCGTGGCAAATGCGTGCAGGCTGGCGGCAGTCTTTGTCATCCGAATCGCCGATAAAAAAAGTTAACGTTAATGATATTTAAAGAGTAACAATTAAAGAGTAATCTACTCAGCTCAGATAACCTGGACCCATATGAAGATCTTGAAAAGAATATTTGCACTGGCAATAACGCTCTGTATCGCCGGTTTTATTAATGGTACAGCAGCAGCAACCGACGAAGCACCGGACGCATTGATAAAACGCGTCAGCATGGACGTGGTAGACACTGCCAAGGGCGACAAGGAAATCCAGGCCGGCAATCAAAAACGCGTGCTGGATCTGGTGGAGTCTAAAATCCTGCCGTATATCGATTTTCAACGCATGACCTCGCTGGCAGCCGGGCGGTTTTGGCGCAACGCGACTCCCGAGCAGCAAAAACAGCTGACCGCTGAATTTCGCAACCTGCTGGTGTATACCTATTCCGGCGCCATTGCGTTGATCAAGGACCAGAAACTCGAATTCCAGCCGCTGCGTGCCGAAGCCGGCGCTACCGATGGCGTGGAAGTGCATTCGCAGGTGTTGCAAACACGCGGCGACAAAATCCAGCTTTACTACCGGCTTGAGAAAACGGCGGCCGGCTGGCAAATTTATGACATGAACGTAGAAGGCGCCTGGCTGGTCGAAGCTTACAAAAGCACTTTTGCGACTGAAATCGGCAAAGGCGGGGTCGATGGCCTGATCAAGGCCCTGGCGGCCAAAAATAAAAAACTGGGCGACAACGTAGCCAAAACGGTAAAGTAGCGCGCATGTTTCAGCCCACCCTTACGCTGACAGTCGATAATGCCCGGGTCGCTCTGGAAGCCGGCCTGCGCGCGATTGAAAGCGGCCAGACCGAGATCGATCTGTCGCAACTGACGACCGTCGATTCGGCTGGCGTTGCCACGCTGCTGGCGTGGCAGCGTGCCGCACGCGACAGCCATCGCGTCCTGCGTTTCCTGAATTTGCCAGCCGGTTTGCGGAGTCTGGCCGAATTGTACGGCGTGTCCGATTTTCTGTACCCCGCCTAACGGCTTAGTGCGTTTGCCCAGCCAAAATCCAATATAATCAACCGCTTTCGCCTTGGGAATTGGTCGCCTGTTACGGCGCCGCCCAGCCGAAAATTTGCATAAGGTCCACGTTAAGCCACGATGGCTGCTATCCAGATTACCCATGTTGACAAGCGCTACCAGTCGTTGCGCGCGCTTGATGACGTCTCGCTCACTATAGAGCAAGGCGAATTCTTTGGTTTGCTTGGCCCTAATGGGGCCGGCAAGACCACTTTGATTTCCATTATTGCGGGACTGAATCGCGCAGATTCCGGAGCAGTGTCGGTCCACGGTTACGATGTCGTGCGCGATTATCGACAGGCACGCATGCAACTGGGCGTAGTGCCGCAGGAATTGGTATTCGATCCCTTTTTTTCGGTGCGTGAAACGCTGCGCATGCAGTCCGGTTATTTCGGCGTCAAAAATAACGATCAGTGGATCGACGAAGTGATGTACTACCTCGACCTGACCGATAAGGCCGACGTTAACATGCGTGCGTTGTCGGGGGGTATGAAACGGCGTGTGCTGGTTGCCCAGGCACTGGTTCACAAGCCGCCGGTTATTGTGCTGGACGAGCCGACAGCCGGCGTCGACGTCGAGTTGCGGCAAACGCTGTGGAAATTCATTGCCCGTCTGAATCGCGAAGGCCACACGGTGGTGCTCACCACGCACTATCTGGAAGAAGCCCAGGCCCTATGCAACCGAATCGCGATGTTAAAGGCAGGCAAAGTGGTGGCGCTGGATTCCACTTCGGCGTTGATCGGACGCATCTCCGGTTCGCAATTGGTCGTCAATCTGCAAAAGGCAAATTTGCCCGATGGATTGAAGCCGCTGGTATCCCATCCCGACGAGTTGTTATCCGGCAGCAGATATACGCTGCGCGTCAACGATTACGCGGAAGTGGAACCGATCCTGCGCGCATTACGCGAAGCCGGCGCAGCCGTAGCCGATATGCAATTGACGCAAGCGGATCTGGAAGATGTGTTCATCCAGATCATGGA
>JBIODP010000027.1:0-15519 GCA_044445195.1 Burkholderiales bacterium
CCCCAACGCATTGCGAAATCGACGTCGCGTGCATTGTCGGCGATCGATTCCAAATGGAGGCCGATGTAGTGGAACGCATCGCGGAAAATCGCCCACAGGAATTGCGCCTGATTATTGGTCGATTCGCGCAACGCCTTCATGCGTTTGACCGGGTCTTTTTCCTTCAGGATGCGCGCCACCAGATCGTCTGCCTTGCCGCCGCCCGCCACGTAACCGCCTGTGGCGGCATCGATACGCAAGATATCCTTACCCACCTTCTTGTAGAAACCGCCGCCGCTCTTCTGCCCCAAAGCCCCTGCCGCGACCAGTTTTACCAGCACATCGGGGGTCTTGTAGACCGGGAAAAACGGGTCATTCGGCAGCGTGTCCTGCATCGTCTTGATCACATGGCCCATGGTGTCGAGACCGACCACGTCGGCAGTGCGGAAGGTGCCGGATTTGGCCCGGCCCAGCTTGGCGCCCGTCAAATCGTCGACGACATCGCACGACAGGCCGAATTTTTCCGCTTCATGGATGGTCGCCAGCATGCCGAAAACGCCAACGCGATTGGCAATGAAGTTCGGCGTATCTTTGGCGCGTACCACGCCTTTGCCCAAGGTGACGGCCAGGAAGCCTTCGAGCTGATCAAGAATTTGCGGCTTGGTGGAAACAGTGGGAATTAATTCCACCAGGTGCATGTAGCGCGGCGGATTGAAGAAGTGCACACCGCAAAAACGCGCCTTGAGTTCCGAATCGAAGCCTTCGGAAAGTGCGGTGATCGACAAGCCGGAGGTATTGGTTGCAAAGATGGCATTCGGCGCAATATGCGGCGCCACCTTCTTGTACAGATCGTGCTTCCAGTCCATGCGTTCTGCGATCGCCTCAATGATCAAATCGCAACCCTGCAGAACATCCAGGTTGTCTTCATAGTTGGCGACTTCTATCAGCGCCGCATGATCCTTGTTGCCTAGCGGCGCCGGGCTGAGTTTTTTCAGGTTGTCGATGGCGCGCAGCACGATGCCGTTCTTTGGGCCTTCCTTGGCCGGCAGATCGAACAATACGACCGGCACCCTGGCATTCACGCAATGGGCGGCAATTTGCGCTCCCATTACGCCGGCGCCGAGCACGGCGACTTTTTTAACGATGAAATTAGACATTCGGTAACCCCTTTATAGGAAATTAAAACAAATCGGCGTCGAGCTCCATCAGGCTCTTCGAGCCTGAACGGGCTTGGCGAATCAACATCGCTGTTTCAGGTAATAAACGCGCAAAATAGAAACGAGCGGTTCCCAACTTCGATTGGTAGAACTTATCGCCGGAATCCTGCTTTGCCAACGCAATTTTTGCCATGCGCGCAAAGAAATAAGCATACACCAGATGGCCGGCCACACGTAGATAGGGCACCGCGGCAGCACCGACTTCATCCTGATTCTGGAATGCTTTCATGCCGATTTCCATCGTCAGTTTGATCACCTTGTCGCCCAGATCCGCCAACGGCGTAATGAATTCGCTCATCGCCTCATCGGCGCCGTTTTCTTCCACGAAGGCTTGCACCTGGGCGCCGAATTGTCGTAGCTTGGCGCCATTGTCCATCAGCACTTTACGACCCAGTAAATCGAGCGACTGGATGGTATTGGTGCCTTCGTAAATCATGTTGATGCGCGCATCGCGCACATATTGCTCCATGCCCGATTCGGCGATGTAACCGTGACCGCCGAATACCTGCATCGCTTCCGAGGTGGCAACCCATGCGTTGTCTGTGATGAATGCCTTGATGATCGGCGTCAGCAACGCAACCTGGTCGGCGGCTTCCTTGCGCACTTCTTCATCGGGGTGGTTCAATTCCTTGTCGATTTGCAAGGCTACGTAGGAGCAGAATGCGCGCGCGCCTTCGGCATAGGCTTTTGCAGTCAGCAGCATGCGGCGCACGTCGGGGTGGACGATAATCGGATCGGCAGGCTGGTCCGGCGCTTTCACCCCGGTCAGGCTGCGCGCCTGGATACGATCTTTCGCATAAATCAACGCGTTTTGATAGGCGACCTCGTTCAGGCCGAGCGATTGCATGCCGACCCCGAGACGGGCGGCATTCATCATGACAAACATCGCGTTCAAGCCCTTGTTCGGCTGACCGATCATCCAGCCAGTCGCGCTGTCCAGATTGATCTGGCAAGTCGAATTACCGTGGATCCCCATCTTTTCTTCAATCGCGCTGCAAATGACGGCATTGCGCGCGCCGAGGCTGCCATCGGCATTCGGCAAAAATTTCGGCACGATAAACAGGGAAATGCCCTTGGTTCCCGTCGGTGCGTCAGGCAGGCGTGCCAGCACCAGATGCAGAATATTGTCGGTCATATCGTGCTCACCGGCCGAGATAAAGATTTTACCGCCCGTGATTTTATAAGAACCATCGGCTTGCGGCTCTGCCTTGCTGCGCAACATACCCAAGTCGGTGCCGCAATGCGGTTCGGTCAGGCACATCGTGCCGGTCCACTCGCCGCTTACCAGCTTGGGCAGGTACAAATTCTTTTGTTCCGCAGTGCCATGCTCGTGCAGGCACTCATACGCTCCATGCGACAAGCCGGGATACATGGTCCAGGCCTGATTGGATGAATTCATCATTTCGTAGCACGAGTTGTTCAATACGAGCGGCAAGCCCTGGCCGCCGTATTCCGGGTCGCAGGACAAGGACGGCCATCCGGCTTCCGCGTATTGCTTGTAGGCTTCCTTGAAGCCCTTTGGCGTAGTAACGGCGTGCGTCTCATTATTCAGGCGGCAACCCTCGCGGTCGCCGGAATGATTCAGCGGGAACAGCACTTCAGACGTAAATTTACCGGCCTCCTCCAATACCTGATTGATGATGTCTGCATCGATCTCAGCATGCTTGGGCAGTTGTTTCAGCTCATCTTCTACATGTAATAGCTCGTGCAAGACAAATTGCATGTCACGCAACGGAGCGATATATTGACCCATGACTTCCTCCTGGCAACTACTCTGGTTGAGCTGTGATTTTCACAGCGGATTTATGATTCGAAACTGCTCTCGGCCCCGCAACCACGTTCGGATTTCGGTAAGCGTCAAGCAAGCGTTCAAAGCCGAATTGCGCGCGATTCATGCTACCGGGCCGTTTGATGAAACGGGCATCGTGATGCAACGCCATAATCAGCCCATACATTTCAAAAACTATTTGCTGCGGGTCGGTATCCTTACGCAGATGGCCCATGTCGATCGCCTGCTGCACGCAACGATGCAACGCATCCTGCCACGCGCGCACCATGCCAAGCAACTCTTCGCGAATGGCGCCGGGCCGATCGTCGTATTCAACCGCACCGCTGATATAAATGCAACCCGAGGCAATTTCGACGGTAACGCGTTTAATCCAATGGGCAAACATCGCCTCCAGACGCGGCAAGCCGCGCGGCTCTTTCATGCAAGGATAAAACACTTCCTTCTCGAAGTGACGGTGATACGTCTTCACCACCTCGATTTGCAAATCTTCGCGCGAACCGAAGTGCGCAAACACGCCGGATTTGCTCATGTTCATCTTGTCTGCCAACATGCCTATGGTCAATCCTTCCAATCCATCGCGGCTGGCAAGATCAAGCGCAACATCGAGAATTGCAGCGCGAGTTATTTCGCCTTTACGCATAAATTTAATCGATAGAATGGACAACACAAGCAATCAAGGGTGAGGCAAGTAAATCGAACGATCGTACTATTATACATTCGAAAATGAAAGTCAACCTCTAATTTGGAGCATGTCCTCTATTGATGCAATGCAGCATAATTTACCGGTAACCCACCGGTCATTGGCATAAAAATCCTTGCCGCCTGCGGCTGATTAGTTATGCCGCCACTATAAGCCGGTTTTGTCCATTTGCCTTCGATCCCGCTTGGTGGGCCGTCCTTTTAAGGTGGCGCCCGGCTCGCGAAAAATCCGGTTTTGATCGGCTATCAACTGGCGTTTGGCGATACTTTGCGTCGTTTCCGCATAGAGGGCTTGCGCCGTTGCCGCCGACCCGCGCACCTCGGCCAACGCCAATACGGCTACTTGCCAGGCAGTGGCTCCATTGTCGACATCAAGCAAATCGTCGATTCTGACGCTGTGCGCCGGCTTTATGCGCTCGCCGTTCAGGCACACCTTGCCTCCAAGGACGGCATTACCGGCAAGCGTTCGCGTCTTGAAAAAACGCGCCGCCCACAGCCATTTATCAATGCGTACGGTATCGGTCATTTTCGGTGGGCCAACTAGTTGATGGTGGAGCGGATTGAAAAGTCCCTTAGGGCGGTCATGGGGCGTCAGGAAATAGCTTAACGGAAGATTGCACTTTTTAAAAGAGCATCCATCGGATACTCTTTTGGTGCAACTATTGACCTACCCGATACGCCTTCGGTCGTGCTGGGCGAGGGCGCTTCCTCTTTCTTACATCATTGACAGGTGGCGGTCACGCTAATAACACCCGCGACCGACGACGCCCCCTTGGCATTTGTCAAGGTACAGGTCTGTCCATTTGGGTTTGCAGACACGGTAACGTTGTACGATGCCTGTGGCAAAATTCCCGTCGCAAGTGTATTCGAGAAGATGTACAGTCCATTAGCATTTGCCGTCAAAGGATCGCCGCCATTGTCCAGAAACGTGACTGAATTGTCAGGCGCAAGTCCTGAAACCGTTACTGCAACATAATAATATTCGTTCATTCCTGTTGTTGGTGCTTGCTGACAGGCGACCGAAATATTGGTGACATTGTCGGCGTTTTGATCTACGGTACCTGCACCGTTTCCCACAGTGCAATAAACGCCTGGCTCTTGCAATACCGTGAGGTTATAAGTTGAGCCAGCTGGGATCTTCCGGTCGAAAATAAAGCTGCCACTTCCATCCGTAACGATTGTGTCGGGGCCGTTAGTGCCCGTGCCGGTATTAACCAATAACACGCCTGCCCCCGTGTAGGCTGCATAATTTGTCCCGGCCGGCCAGCCAGTAATCGTGCCGCCGATTGTTGCCATAGCCGGCGGTGCAACGCTTTGGGATGTGCTGCTACTGCCGCCCCCGCACCCGGCAAGCAGTGTCACTCCTGCAATGGGAAGTAAGTACGCAGCGATCTTTGATAGCTTCATGTTGGTTCCTGTATTAAATGAAAATGTACACATTCCAAAAATGTCTTCTCAAGGTTACAGGCAATGAACCTTGCTGTATCTCAAGTGGCGCCAGCGTTTTGTTGCAACTTATCATATAAGAGCGAGAACTATACCCTGTTAACTCTGATAGGTAATGCGTGTTCCATCGATTTCAAATTGTCCGTTTAGAGACGCCGAAAAAAACTGCTTGCCTTTAGCGGAGACATGAATGAACCGGTGCTTTGACAAACTATGCGCCCTGTTGGAACCTATGAATTATTGCGGTTCTGTGACATCTGGGTGTAACCAGAATTATCCGAGACTGGAAATCGCCGACTGCAAATTGGCGCATGCGTGGAATACGTCGCGGCCGAAGCGATCCTCACAACAACACTTTGCGGCCTTCATTGGCCTTTGACCAATGGAGTATCTCGTAACTTTGCCGCAAACCGCCAATATAAAAGGGATCAGTTTTCAAAAGATCTTCCAGCTGATTTTTGATTCGACCTCTGCAATCCACAGGCCACCTTTTGGCACCTGGCCAAGCTCGTGCCTGAGCGATCCCCAGATTGGTATTACGTCCTTGTTGGTCTCAAGCCATTCAATGTGCGCATGCAGATGCGAAGCGCGAATCTCGCCGCTACCAGGCTTGTCAGTAAATATCACGGCAAATAGCATTCTTGCTTCCCAAAGAGTTTTTATATGAGTCCATTTGCATGACGATTCTGCAACCAGCATTCATCTTAGTTTATCAAAAGAGCTGTGCCGACTGGGATTCGAAACATTCGTTTAACACCTAACTGGAACAGAGCAAAAATATATGCATGAGAAACTTAATTTTGCCAATTGTATTGTATTAGAGTCCAATGCCAGAGTGCTATTACGAGCAAGGGAGGAGTTTAATTTTCCGCAATTGACAAGCGCCGCCAATAAGATACTTCTCCGTAATCTTCTCTTCCTGATAGAGCGCAAGTAGTATCGCAACGGAGACGTCGCACCAATTTTTCCCGCAGTGAAAAAGTCATCAACGCAGCTCCAACGTTGCCAGTATATCCTCGGATCGGTGCAGCTATTTACCTACCCGATTCGCCTTCTGTCGTGTGGACCGAAGGCGCTTCCTTTTGCTTATATCAATGACAGGTTGCGGTCGCATTCACAAAGGATGTCGAAGGCGATACAGTTCCCGTTGCATTTGTTAATGTGCAGACTTGCCCTGTTGGGTTGGTGGATACCGTAACATTGTACGTTCCTAATGGCACGTTAACCGGTTCCCCAAGACTAGAAATTGTGTCGGAGAAAACAAACAGACCATTAGCGTTTGCCGTCAGAGGATCGCTGCCGTTGTCGAGAAAGGTAACGGAGCTGCCGGACGCCAGTCCTGAAACGGTTACGGTGACAAAAGAATATGCCATCGCTATTCCACCTTGCTGACAGCTAACCGAAATATTGGCGATGCTGTCGGCATTTTGATCGATCGTTCCTACCCCGCCTGTAACAGTGCAGACTATCCCGGCGGGCTCCAATGCGGTGACGTTATAACTTGAACCGGCTTGAATCTTGGTATCAAACGTGAAGCTGCCATTGTTACTCGCAAGGATAGTGTCCGAGCTGTTATCGACCAAAAATACACTACCTACGCTAGGTAAGCCCGTAACAGTGCCGCCGATTGTTGCCATAGCCGGCGGCGCAACACTTGGGGAGTCGTTGCTTCCACCGCAACCTGCCACCGGCATGAGTGCTGCCAGTGAAAGAATGAATATCATTTTTTCTGAATTTGTCATGATGAAACCTTGCGTTCAACGATTGATGAGTAAGCAGAGACAACAACCCTGTGCATAATGTTCGCGCCATCGATTGTTTCCGGCGATGCGGTGAACGCCCTTATTCAGCGCCCGCCGCGATAACACGTTGCTTTTGTTATTTCGGTATTCCGGCAACGATGTCCGCTATGTATGAAACAATCGTCGACTGGAATTAACTGACGTAAATGGGTTGATCAACGTACACAACATCTACTGGGTCACTTGAAGAAGAGCTGACTAGTTGCAGCATGTCGCGTGCCGTTTTCAAAGCAGTGGTTCCAGTGTAATACGTTGCTTGGGAAGAAGTGAGGGTGGCAGTGAAATTTGCCGCGACCGCTGTCTTGTTTTCTAGCGTGATATAGTCGCTACGCGTCCCTTCTGCGGTCACCATAATGTCCAACGCAAGGTCTCCTAGCGGAATTGTTCCATTGTTGACTCCGTTCACAAAATAGGCCAAGCCTGCAGGGAGCGGCGCTCGATTCAGTATAGCTTGAAACAGCGCAGTGACGTAAGCGCTCGTGTTGGTCGTGGGGTACAGTGCCAAGGATTCGGCAGAGCTTTCAATGCCATTAATTATATTCTTAACAGCGGTATTGGTGCTATATGCTTGTTGTAGTTGAACAATATTAGTAGGTGCATTGGCTGCTTGTAACAAGCCAGCATAATAGGCCAGCCCTGCTGGAGCAATCGGGCGCCCCAAATAAGCGATGAATAATTGTTCTGTCTCCCAATAATAGGCTGCGCCAGTTGGGCAAACAGCCGCCCACATATTGCTGATATTTGGCGTTCCCCAGCCTGTTGCGGCATCCCAGCCGATTCCGGCACTGTATGCGCCATTATTACCAGTGGTGATATCCTGAAACATCGTCGGGTTACGACTTTGATAGGCATAAAGTGTCGGTGCCGCAAATCCCAAGTTGCCGCAACTGGGGTTGGCAAGCATGCGCGCCCACGTTGCGGCAAACAAGGGCGCGGCCAAGCTGGTGCCGCCATAACCTGTCGCAGATTGCCCATTTACGATGATAGTCGCCCCGCTAAGGGGATCTGCATCGAAGGCAATATCGGGAACACCGCGATAAGACGTTCCCGAGAGAAGAGGAACAATGCTTTGCCAGGAGGGGATCGTTTCAAGGACGCTAATGCCGCCGCCGGAAGCGCCATAACTATTGTTCCATGTCGTTTCGCTGGCGTAGCTGCCATTGGTATTGGTCGTCAACGTCGTTCCGCTGACCGCGACCACATAAGGCGAACTGGCGGGATATTCAACGGCGGGGTTTGAGGTGCATAAGGGGTTGCTGCCGGAGTCGCCGGAAGCCACAACGAAAGTCTGCCCCTGTGCAACGGCCATTTCAAGAATCGAATCGATCTGAGAAGTTAGTGCACCTTGTTCGCAGCCCCCGATAGACATGTTAACGACTTGCGCGGTGTTAGCTGTTTGCGCCGCAGAAATCGCGGTCGCAAGATCGGACCAATGATATGACGTGGCTACATAAAAAGTGAGTTGTTTCACGCCGCCGGACATCCCCACAATAGCTTGGCTGTCGAGATCCCATTCCGATGTTATTTTCGTATCGACACTTGGCGCCCCAGGATAGACCGCCGACACGGGCACGATTACCAAGCCATTTTGCTGTTCAAATGTCGTCAGATCGGTAATGGCATTATTGATGTACACGGACTTCCCCTCGGCAATAATGCCGACGTTGATATTTGCGCCAGACGGGGTGGTGCCGACATTGTAGATCATTGGGAATGCCGTCGGGTTGTGAGAGATGACGGACGTTCCTGCCGCTACGACGGTAGTAGCAGCTGGCGCTGACACGACGTACGGATGCGCGCGGTTCACGGTGTCCAGGCCAAGCACCGACTGAACTATGCCTGTCAGGCTGCTTGGCAGCATAATCGGTGCCGTGTTCGCGTGGGCCAAAGTGCCGTCTGGCATGGTGTATTGCGCCAGCGTGGTTTTAAACGCCGTGGCGACAGTTCTGCTTGGCGCATCGGCTTCAACGAGCACATTGCTGCTCGTCACGCTGATATTAGTAAACCCTTGTTGCCGAAGGAAGGCAGTCGTCGCACTGACTTGTGCCGGGGTAGGGCCGAACTGCGCCGTGATCTGGGCGGGCGTCAAGGTTTGCCGGTAGTTTGGGCTGCTGGGGTTTTGAATCTGCGTTACAAAATTATCCAGCCCAGGTTTGTCGTTCAGGTACAGTCCAAGCACCACATGGATGGGCGTCGATCCGTCGAGAACGGCTTCCGTCTTGCGAACCGCCTCATGAATTTGAGGGGCAGCTATAACGGTGCCAGTATCGGCACTGCCACCACCTCCGCCGCTGCATCCGATCAAGGCACAGGCAATCAAGGCTGCAAGCGAAATCTTTGCTGCGTTCAAATTGCTCATCGTCATATTCCTATCTTAGTTTGTGAATCGGATATTCCGACGAGATACATCGTCCGTAAATTGATATTTTCTTTTACACTTCGAATTAGGCAATTTGGTGGAAAAGGTACTGCTAGAAAAGGTACCAAGGTACTAAACCTAGCTGCGTCTCAAGTAGCGCCAGCGTTTTGTTGCAACTTATCATATAAGAGCGAGAACTACACCCTGTTAACTCTGATAGGTAATGCGTATTCCGTCGATTCCAAATTGCCCGTTTAGAGACGCCGAAAAAACTGGTTGCCTTTAGCGGTGACATGAATGAACCGGTGCTTTAACAAACTATGCACCCTGTTGGAACCTATGAATTATTGCGGTTCTGTGACATCTGGGTGTAACCAGAATTAACTGGAACTCGGAATCGCGGACTTCAAAATATATGCGCGAAAAACTTAATTTTTCCAATTGTGTTGTGGTAGAGTCAAATGCTAGAGCACATTACACAAGCAAGGGGGAAGTTTAATTTCCCGCGATTGATAACAATTGGCGTCAAAATTTGAATAGTTAAAAATATCAACGTCAGCTTTATTAAAAATCGCGGATTCAATTTCATGTGAACAAGTAAAAACAACCAACACGGAAATCACATGGATAGGCTGGATAAATTAATTTATTTATTCGAGTGCGCCACTCAGGAAAAGTGGAGTGCTGCTCTTTTTTCCATCGCTGAAGAATGCGGATTTATGCGCATTCTGTTCGGCATCGTGCCGAGTAAAACGACTCCGCTTGAAACCGCGTTCCTTAAAAGCAATTATCCGCAGGAATGGAGATATGCCTACGATGAAATGTGTCTGCACAACGTCGATCCGACTGTATCTCATTGTCTTGGAAGTACCACACCAATAATTTGGAAGCCCGACACCTTCAAAGGAAAGAAACAAAACGAATTTTACGAACAAGCATGTGGTTTCGGTTTACGATCGGGGATTACCTAGTCGTCCCTGAAAAAGGCACTTTCCGATTAGAAGACGGTACGGATGCGGTTGCGTAAATTGAACGATCGCATCCATGCCGATAAAATGCGAAGCCAAAAAAGCGCCAGGCGCCGGAGAATCTTGCGCAGATTGTGGCCTGCGCCGCACAGCAATGCATTCATCGCATCGCCTTCCGTTCCTTTCAGGAAGTTTCGCCCCAATCGCCCATCCGATTTCATGTGGCCGATGACAGGTTCCACGGCATTTCGGCGTTTGAGTTTCTTTTTAATTGCTGCCGTCACGCCGCGTTTGGCGCCGGCGATCCAGACCGATAGCACGCCCAGCTTGTGGCCTTTGTAACCGCGGTCGACATACGCCTCTTTGGGCAGGATTCCGGTGAGTGCCGCCACCTGTTCAATCGCCTGTTTCAACGTGTGTCCATCATAGGGGCGGCCCGGCAACGCTTGCATGCCGACCACAAAGTTATCGGCGCTAGTGCTGGCGATGCTGACCTTCACCCCAAACTCGTACTTTTTGTGCGCTTTGCCCTTGGCGATGCATTCCGTTTCCGGAGCATGGACGCTGTAGAGTTTGTCGTTGTCCTGCCTTTGCTGGGCATGGATGTGTTTGGCAATCGTCAGCAGCTTGGCAAAGCGCTCTGTGTATTGCGGTTGATCCACAATCTTGCGTTCGATGTCGCGAATGACGCAGCCCAAATACGTGCGCAAGCGCTTCTGCATGCGCCTGGCGCGCTGCATTTGTCTGGCGTGCGCATAGCGGCCATTCATCATCAAGTCGCGCTTGCTGAGTCGTTCGTAGCTTTGACGTAACGCCAACCCGTTGCGCTTGGCCTGGCGTACCAGGGCCGCGCGTGCCTTGTGATAAAGCCGCGCATCGGTGGGAAACGCTACTGCCTTATCTTGTACCGTGGTATCCACATTGACCGCTTGCAGCGAGCGCGGCGTGATGGTCTTGCTGCTCAGACCGGCTTGAATCGTCATCTTCAGCATGGTCTCGCAGCCAGTCGTCCCGATGCGTTTGCGAAAGCGCGTCATTTGGCTCGGATCGATCGGCAAACTGTGGTTGAAATACTGCTCGCCGCAGAAGTATTGCCAGTACGGATTCTCGATCCAGCGCTCCACCACTGCTTCGTCAGACAGATTAAACGCGTGCTTGAGATAGTGCAGACCAACCATCAACTGAATGGCGATGCCGGGACGCCCTTTGCCCTCCGTGTAGAGCGGACCAAACTCCGTGACAAACGCTTGCCAGTTAATTTGGTGAGCAAGTTTTACCAACGCATGGCGATGATCCACCATGTTCGTCAATTCGAGCCGGAACAATTCATGTTCGCGTTTGAAATCAGCTTCTTTTGGGGTCATCAATTCACCAGATTTCGCAGAGTTATTTGCAATTTCTGGTGAATTTATACGTTCTCGATCCTCTTGTAAACCGCTTCCTTATTGGGGTTGCGGGTTATTTCAGGGACGACTAACGTAGCCACGCTGCTCGCCGCAACCGCGATTGCAGCCCAAAATGCCGCTTTCTTATTCAACTCGCCTGATTTTCTAAATGCGACGGCATTCGCTCCGGTTTCCACGGCCTGATGCAGCACTTGCAATTCCAGAACGACTATCGGCGATTGTTCAATAACTGGCTCAATTTCAATCTTGCTGGCAACAAGCCAATAGTACGCGGAAACGAAACCGGATATCCCGCTTATGGTAGCGAAAGTATAGTAACCAGTTTTCAGCATCGCACCTATCCTCCACCGTAAATTATCATTCGAATGTTGCGACATTCGGAAAATCACTAAAAATGTTCTAACAAGCGTTTCAGCAACTTGTTTGACGCAACGCTGTAGTCACCCTGAACCAATATGCGTCCGATTCTCGTCACACCCTTTGCCTTCAGTAATTCTGCACATAAATCGACTGCCCGGTGCCCGTAACCATCGCGTCGATGTTTCGAGTCGATCCACCAAGCCACATCGGCACCGAAGTTTGTATCGCCCATCACATACAAGATGCCAATTGGCCTTTGTAGGTAGATATCCACGATCGCATACAAGTTCGGCGTCCAGGCAGGCAGTTTCCAGCTTTGGCAAGCGCCTTGGTCATCGATATGCTCGGGTGCCGAGACCAACTCGTCCAAATATTGAATTTGATCGCAGGCCATATTTGATTTTGGAATAATTTCGATGCGCATAAGATCGCTCGCTATTCGCCGTCCGAGCCTTCCTGATCGTGCTTGATTGCCGGCGCTTTCCCTGATATGAGTCCCTCGACACGGGTTACCAAGCTTTGGGAAAATCGTTCGCTCCAGCCGGCGACAAAGCAAAGCGTATAGAAAGCGGCCAATGGACTATCGAACGTCTTGGCGACTCCAAAAATGATATTCGCCTTGATTGCAAGAGACAAAAGAAATGCTCCAGCGATGCCCGCTCCAACACGGAGGACTCCGTCCAGCTGATGAATTCGCGGACCGGCCGAGGCGTCGAGTTTGGACGCTCGTGAATTCGTAATGATGGCAAAAAATGCGCCGATTCCACCAAGCAGGGCACCGGTCAAGACATTGAACGCATTGGCGCCGATCATGGAGGCGACGTCCGCGCGACATACCCAAAGCACGGTAAGTATCAAAACGCAACTTCCGCTGAACATGGCGGCAGCGCCAAAATACCAAATGCGTGCTCTTTCCGCCCCTCTTGCGCGAAGAAACGCTTCCGCCAAGGCGAGGCTGGCACGTGCTTGCTTCGCATCGCTATCTCCGATAATTCTCGCCGCTGCCTCACCAAGCATACGTCGAAGCGGTTTTTGATTTTCATCAGCCAATATCATCGACGAGACCGCCTCCAGGTGAACGACCCGGTTCGCGATGTCACCAAATGCATCTGGTTGCTTCCAGTCGTCGGTCATTGACCATTGCACATGAAAATCGTCGTCAAGATAAACGATATAGGTATCCTCACTGTCGACCAGCATATGAATGCGTTTGTTTAGGGTTGGATCGATATCACCTTCACAGTACGGCGAGAAATTTTCGACTGCTCGGCCGGACGGGCCGGCACCTGGGCAATGTTTCTGATCAGAACTCATATTTCGATCCTATAAAAGGCATGTTTCGGGCGACTTCGAGTTAGTGTGGGACGTATTCCCCCGTTCATCTTCTTGTAAGCAATTGTTCGCTCTTCATTATCTGCCATAACACAAGTGGCCGCAGCCATTGGCATCATTGAATTTGCGCCGGCACGTCAGGATGGCGAGCCTTACGTTTGTATTTGAATATCGAAAATGGTTGGTGCCATCTGGTTTAAATGTGTGTTATAGCTAACATCCGTACGATAAAATATTGGAAATAACGAACATGCTCATGCTCGAACAAATTCGCTCCAGTAGCGAACAGGTAAAGTGTTTTCCTTTTCTTTCAATAAGGCAACATCCGCTTTAAAACGAGAATTTTATGCGTAACAATGTAATTGCTTAATTTGAACGGAACATTAAAATGAACACATTTAAGGAATTTTTGAATCAGGAAAAGAGATTGAAACGGCGCGCCCTGATTATCGGCTGTCCTGACGACAAAATTACCGGCGTTAACGGAGACATGAAAAATTATAAGGACTTCCTGATCAGTCCTCGTGGAGGACTATGGGATGAGAGCGAGATCACCGTCTTGAAGTCTCCAACAAGTGAGCAAATTGCGCCTCAAATCACCAAACTTTCTGAAGCTGATTATTCCTTCTTGGTTTTTTCCGGACACGGTTTCTACTCGCAGCCAGAGGGGGCAACGATGCTGCAATTACGCCCTGATCTCTTCATAAACGAGAACAAATTGTACAAGGGCGCGCTTCGCCGAACGATCATATTTGATGCCTGTCAAGAAATCGAGAATTATAGAGTGCCCAGGCACATGCTTGTGGAGGCGGCGCTTGAGCACTTCAAGGGCAGCTTGGACATTCGTCAGATCTATGATGAGCAGATCATGAAATGTTCTGAGGGGATGGTCAAAATGTATGGTTGTAAGATCACAGAGGCATCACATGACGTTCCTGACGAAGGTGGATTGTTCTCGATAGCTTTACTTAATGCGGCAAAACGTTTGAGTTCGGACGCCGGATCCATTATCTCTGTTCTCGACGCATTTATGGACGCAAAGGAAGTTGTCTCAGTGCAGAGCGCCGGAGATCAGAATCCCACGGGATATTTTTCCCGAACCCTGCCGCATTTCCCATTCGCGGTATCGCTTTAGTGTGGTGTCACCGTATTTAATTTAACTTGCACAGTTTTTCCGGCATTTACTGAAAAAATATTGCCAACATGCTCGCGCCGGGCCGCCAGCCGCGTGCGCGCATGAGGTATTTCGGTATGATGCAAAAATCGGACGTCAGTCGCCTTGAGCGTTTCAGTGCCAATAGTGGAAGGGTGGTAAATGGCATAGTCTAATCGACAAAGTATCGCGTCTTGCAACGTTGGAGATAGGATGGGCACAGGTTGAAAGGAACGCTGAGGCGGCGGGAGTGGATCGAATGAGTGTGGAGCGATTCGCACAAGCACAAGACCGCTATCTGACAGAACTAGCGCAAGGACTGTGGGATGGCAGTTTTCGTCCGCAGCCGGTAAGGCGCGGCTACATACCCAAAGGTAGGCGAGGCACACCTATGCGGTTCGGTACGTTGCGGCACGCCGCTGTGTGCCGCTCACGTCCAATGTTGTCCGTCCGCTCCGGAGAATCTTCAGCCGCCGCATTAGGTCGGTCGCAACCAGTCGATTTTGATTTTTCAAAAATTACCAACCGGTGTCCACCAATGTCCGGTCCTTGGGTAAAGCCGACATGCAGGAGTTGATTTTTAACGACCGACCGGTCGCCATTTTTGGCTAAGCTGCGAGTGGTTCAACACCGAACGTCAATTTCGTTAAATGGTAAGAAATCCGGGTAAGCGGAAAATACGGTCGTGCCGGACGAATTACGCTTGGATGCTGCCGTCAACATGGCAGTCAAAGCGGATCAGGAATGAAACTTGTCTGAGCCGCAGGCGAGTTTGTTTCATTTCCCGCTTTGGCTGTCATGTTGGCGGGAACCCGAAGGGCAGCATCCTTGCGTTCGCCTTTCTTTGGTTACTTTCTTTTGGCCGAAGCAAAGAAAGTGACTAGCCGCCGGGCTACCCCCGGCATCTCCCCACGGAGTTGGAAATAAGCAGGTTCTCTTATCGAATTGGATAGATTAGCTGCAAAACCCAACGCCTCCGATGGCAAAAAGCCTTCGCTCTTGCAAGCAC
>JBIODP010000028.1:0-15160 GCA_044445195.1 Burkholderiales bacterium
ACCTTGTTCCTGACGAATGAAGAGTTTTTTACGCTTGCCAAGCCGCACGGCCGCTGGGTGCTGCAACAGAATGACAACCCATCGGACTTGTCCGCCCCCTTGCCGAATATCGCGGTCAACCGCCGGGCAGACGATCCGCTGGTCAACCTGCGCGCCTATCTGTTGCAAGCCGACAAGAGGGTGCTGATCTGCGCGGAATCCAATGGCCGGCGAGAAACCCTGCAACAGTATTTCAATGAATATGATTTGACGCCAACGCTCTGCGACAGCTATGCGGATTTCACTACGGCATCCGCCAAACTGATGCTAGGCGTGGCCCCGCTATACGCCGGGTTTGAGCTCGGGCCCGCTTTTGGCGTCGGCAACCTGGCTTTCGTTACCGAAACCGAGTTATATGCCGGCTCCGGCCGCCGCATAGGCAAAAAGAAACAGGAGGGCGTTACCCAAGTCGAGGCGATGGTGCGCGACTTGTCGGAATTGAAGGTCGGCGATCCGGTGGTGCACATCAACTACGGCATAGGCCGCTATCTCGGCCTGTTCAGTGAAGACATGGGAGAAGGCATCACTGAATTCCTGCATCTGGAATATGCAAACGATGCCAAACTGTTTGTGCCGGTGTCGCAATTGCAGTTGATCTCGCGCTACTCGGGCGCCTCGCCGGAAGATGCGCCGTTGCACTCGATGGGTTCCGGCCAGTGGGAAAAAGCCAAGCGCCGCGCTGCGCAGCAAGTGCGCGACACCGCCGCCGAACTGCTCAACCTGTACGCCCGCCGCGCATTGCGCGAAGGCCATGCGTTCCAGTATTCCGCCCACGACTACGAAGCCTTTGCCGATAGTTTCGGCTTTGAGGAAACGCCCGACCAGGCAGCCGCCATTGCTGCGGTGATCAATGATATGACCAGCGGCAAGCCGATGGACCGCCTGATCTGCGGCGATGTCGGTTTCGGCAAGACCGAGGTGGCCTTGCGCGCTGCCTTCATCGCCGTCATGGGCGGCAAGCAAGTTGCCATTCTGACCCCGACCACGCTATTGGCGGAACAGCATGCGCAGACCTTTGCCGACCGCTTCGCCGACTGGCCGGTCAAGATAGCCGAACTGTCACGCTTTCGCTCCGGCAAGGAAATCGCACAGGCGATCAAAGGCATGGCGGACGGCACGCAGGATATCGTCATCGGCACCCACAAGCTGTTGTCGGGCGACGTCAAGTTTTCACGTCTGGGCCTGGTGATCATCGATGAGGAGCACCGTTTCGGCGTGCGCCAGAAGGAAATACTGAAGGCCCTGCGCGCTGAAGTCGATGTGCTGACCCTGACCGCCACGCCAATCCCGCGCACGCTGGGCATGGCGCTGGAAGGCTTGCGCGATTTCTCGATCATCGCCACCGCGCCGCAAAAGCGATTGGCAATCAAGACCTTCGTCCGCAGCGAAGGCGAATCGGTGATCCGCGAAGCCTGCTTGCGCGAATTGAAACGCGGCGGCCAGGTTTATTTCCTGCACAACGAAGTCGAAACCATCCGCAACCGTCAGGCCATGCTGGAAGCATTGTTGCCGGAAGCGCGGATTGCCGTCGCGCACGGGCAAATGCATGAGCGCGACCTGGAAAAAGTCATGCGCGATTTTGTCGCGCAACGCTACAACATTCTGCTATGCACCACCATCATAGAAACCGGCATCGACGTGCCGACCGCCAACACCATCGTCATGCATCGCGCCGACAAATTCGGCCTCGCGCAGTTGCACCAGCTGCGCGGCCGGGTCGGACGCTCCCACCATCAGGCCTATGCGTATTTGCTGGTCAACGACGTCAACGGCCTGACCAAGCTGGCGCAGCGCAGGTTGGATGCGATCCAGCAAATGGAAGAACTCGGCAGCGGATTTTACCTGGCGATGCATGATCTGGAAATCCGCGGCGCCGGTGAAGTGCTGGGCGATAATCAATCCGGCGAAATGCATGAAATCGGCTTCCAGCTCTATTCCGAGATGCTGAATGAAACCATACGCGCCATGAAAAATGGTCAGGAACCGGATCTGGCTGCGCCTCTATCAACCACCACCGAAATCAATTTGCATGTTCCGGCCCTGCTGCCCAGCGACTACTGCGGCGATATCCATGAGCGTCTGTCGCTCTACAAACGGCTGGCCAATGGCAGCACGACGGATAACATAGACGATTTGCAGGAAGAACTGATCGATCGCTTCGGTAAATTGCCCGATGCCGCCAAAGCGCTGATTGAAACGCATCGGCTGCGGATCTCCGCCAAACCGGCAGGCATCGCTAAAATCGATGCGCATGACCAATCGGTTCTGCTGCAGTTCAAGCCGAATCCGCCGATCGATGCGATGCGCATCATCGAGCTGATCCAAAAAAACCGGCACATCCGGTTAAGCGGCCAGGATAAATTGCGCATCACCGTCAACATGCCGGATCTGGCCTCCCGCGTGACGCAAATTAGAACCGTCATCCGTAGCCTGTTAGGATAAGTCTGTTACGATAAATTCGCTTTACCATATCACTATGATGAACCTGATTTTGCAAGGAATAAACACCGATCTTCCCGTCGCTCAGCGCATCGGCGCGCTGGCCGGCGCCCGGCGGCTGAAGCCGATAGCGCCGCATGCTTATCGTTGCGAAGAAGTGCAGGTCTCGCCGGCGCAAAAAGAGAAAATCGAAGCCGAATGTTTCGCTGCAGGAGTCGATTGCGCATTGATAGCAGCCGGCCTCAGCCTCCGCGACTTCAAACTGGTCGCCATGGACATGGATTCGACGCTGATCACCATCGAGTGCATAGATGAAATCGCCGACATGCAGGGGTTGAAACCGCAAGTAGCCAAAATTACCGAAGCGGCAATGCGCGGCGACATTGCGTTTGCCGAAAGCCTGGCGCGCCGCGTTGCATTGCTGCAAGGCCTGGATGCATCGGCCCTGCAACGCGTATACGATGAACGGCTGTTGCTGTCGCCCGGCGCGCAGGAAATGCTAGACGCAGTGCAGGCAGCCGGCCTGAAAACTTTGCTGGTCTCAGGCGGTTTTACTTTCTTTACCGATCGCATGCGCACCCGGCTCGGCCTCGACTACAGCCATGCCAATGTGCTGGAAATCGTCGACGGCAAACTGACCGGAAAAGTAGTCGGAACAGTGGTCGATGCCGATGAAAAAAAACGCAAGCTGGAACAGGTGTGCGCCGAGCTCAAGATAGCGACCTCGCAGGCGATCGTGATGGGCGACGGCGCCAACGATTTGAAAATGATGGCGGTTGCCGGCATATCGGTGGCGTTTCGCGCCAAACCGGTAGTTCGCGCACAGGCCGGCGTGGCACTGAATTTCGTCGGACTGGACGGCATCCTGCAATTATTCGAATAACCGCAATTGCTTTTTGCCATCCCCTCAGGTTTTTTTCGACTCCTGAGTGGATGCTTCTTCAAATTTTTCCCAGGGAATCTCGGTAGCCTCGAATTTTGGCAGGTCTTTGTAATGAACCAGGCCTTCATTGATGTAATCGTCGGCGCCTTCGATGTTTTTATTGACGCCAGCTGCGGCCCCCACAGCCGAAGCGCTACGGGCGGCGACTTTGATCGGGAAGCGCCAAAATATTTTATCCAGCTCCATTCCACAGGTATTTTGAACATGGTCGCGCAGGGCAATTTCAATAATGTGCGACAGCCGAAATTGCTTCATCGGCTCGGATTCAACTAATGCGGTAAAGCCGTCGCTATCGGGTAGACGGACGCAATGAACCGAGACTTCGACGCCGGTCTTGCGAAAATATTCGTGCAACACTTTCGATACCAGCACGATATCGCGTTCGGCCTTCGCCGCATGATACTTGGTTAGCACCACATGAAACAACATTCCTAAAAATCCGGTCACCGCGCCAGCAAGAACCCAAAACTCTACCGTATCAATTTGTACAGGCATGCTGAATTAACCTCTTAAGCAAAAATAAAGAGTCAAATCGAATAAGGTACACGAATCTTTATGCGTCATATCGTTTTCTTATAATGAAGTTTTACGCTCTGCAAAAATGACCGTCCAGGCATCTTACCGTCCCAATTGCTGCAACCCCTGCATAATATCGGCTATCAAATCATCGGCATCCTCTAATCCGATATTAAAACGAACCAGTATTCCATTTTCATGCCACACCTCGCGTATCGCTTGCATGCGATACGGCACGCACAAGCTGTTGGCTCCTCCCCAGCTATAGCCGATTTTAAATAACTTCAAGCTATCGACGAAGCGATCGACCTGCGGTTCGGCATAACACGCATCGAAAATGACCGAGAACAAACCGCCGGCGCCGCTGAAATCGCGTTTCCAAATCTCATGCCCCGGGCAGTCGGATAAAGCCGGGTGCAATACTTTGGCAATTTCCGGCCTTCCCTTGAGCCAGTGGGCTATTTTGCGCGCCGATGCATCATGCGCATCAAAACGCAGTTTCATGCTCGACAAACTTCGCAACACCAGATAGGCGTCGTCAACACTGACACCCTGCCCAAGCCGCATATGCGCCAGCGACAGGCGCTGGTTCAATTGCGAGTCCCGGGTAATTACCGCTCCCATCAGGACATCCGAACCGCCTGACTGATATTTGGTCAACGCCTGCATCACGATATCGACGCCATGCTCAAACGCGCGAAATGCGATACCGGCCGACCAGGTATTGTCCATCGCCACCAGCACCCCATGTTGATGGGCGATATGGCAGATGGCAGGAATATCCGGCACTTCCATCGAAACGGAGCCGGGCGCTTCGGTCCAGATCAAGCGCGTATTGGATTGAAGCAATGCCGCTATCCCGGCGCCGATCATCGGATCGTAATAATGAACGTCAATGCCAAAATCCCGGCTCAACCATGCTCCTAGCTCGCGGTTCGGATTATAGGCATTATCGGGAATTAACATATGGTCCCCGGCCTTGAGAATCGCAAAATTAACCACTGCAAGCGCGCTCAAGCCGCTGCAAGTCAATATGCAATGCTTGCCATCTTCAATTTCGGCCAGCCGTCCTTCCAGGGTAAATGTGGTCGGCGTGCCATGCAAGCCGTAGGTATAACCGGCTTTTTGCTGCCATTGGCGGTTGCGCATCGCTGCGACATTGTCAAATACGACGGTAGAACCGTAGTGAACCGCCGTCTGCAGGGCGGCAAACCCTCCCGGCGCGCGATAAGCGCTGTGGACCAAGGTTGTTTGCAATGATTTATGCTCGGACAATCGCACTCTCCTACAAGATTGTTGAATCAGCGTGTTGAATTAGCGTATTAAATTAGGGTGAATTAGCGAATCGCCTCATGTCTTGCCACCATGGTTCGCTATCGCTACGCTTCGGCCCACAAATCATGGGCGTCGGATGCCGTCACCTTGACATCGAAAAACTCGCCGACCTTCAACTTGATGTGCGGTTCATACGGCGCTTTGACGTAGACTACACCATCAATTTCAGGCGCATCGGAAATTGAACGAGCCACGCCGCCATTGCGGTTGACTTCATCCATCAATACGCGGATGGTTTTGCCGACTTTGCTGTGCAGGCGCTTCCTGGATATGCCTTCCTGCAATTGCATCACACGACCGCGGCGCTCTTCGCGCACCGCTTCAGGCACTGCGCCCGGCAATGCGTTGGCGGTTGCCCCTTCCACCGGCGAATAAGCAAAACAACCAAGACGATCGATTTCCGCTTCCTTCAGGAAATCCAGCAAATAGTCGAACTCCTGATCGGTCTCGCCTGGGAAACCGGCAATAAAAGTAGAGCGGATCGTGATGTCCGGGCACATTTTTCGCCATGCCTGCAAGCGTTCGATGTTCTTCTCGCCGCCAGCCGGCCGTTTCATGCGCTTCAACACCTCCGGGTGCGCATGCTGCAGGGGCACATCCAGGTAAGGCAGCACCCTGCCCTCTGCCATCAGCGGAATAATCTCGTCAACATGCGGGTACGGATAGACATAATGCAACCGCACCCATGCACCGTATTGCGCTGCCAGTTCACCCAACGCGGTGACTAGTTGCGTCATATGGGTCTTGACCGGCTTGCCATTCCAGAAACCCATGCGAAATTTGACATCCACACCGTAAGCGCTGGTGTCCTGCGAAATGACCAATAATTCCTTGACCCCGGCCTTGAACAGGTTTTCCGCTTCCAGCATCACGTCGGCAACGGGGCGCGATACCAGATCGCCACGCATCGACGGAATGATGCAGAAACTGCACCGATGGTTGCAACCCTCCGATATCTTCAGGTAAGCGTAATGTTTCGGCGTTAATTTAATGCCTTGCGCCGGCACCAGGTCGATAAATGGCGCATGCGGCTTGGACGCATGCTTATGCACCGCATCCATCACTTCACCCAGAGCATGCGGTCCGGTAACAGCCAGCACTTTCGGATGCAATTTTTGGATGATATCGTCACCATCCGCATCTTTTTTAGCGCCAAGGCAGCCGGTCACGATTACCTTGCCGTTTTTACTCAGGGCCTCGCCGATTGCCTCCAGAGATTCTTGCACTGCGGCATCAATGAAGCCGCAAGTATTGACGATAACCAGATCGGCGCCATCATAGCTTTTGGCGGTTTCATAGCCCTCGGCACGCAATTGCGTCAGAATTTGTTCGGAATCGACCAAGGCTTTGGGGCAGCCCAGGGAAACAAAACCAATCTTGGGGGCTGTTGTTTGAACAGCGGTTGTTTGGACAGCGTTGGACATGGCAAATAAATCAAGACTAATCTGCTATTGTACCCGTTCGGGAAAACGGCAACGCATAAGTCATTTCCAAGCGGTTATTTCCAATCGGTCATCCTCAGCCGCCAATACAGGCTCCCCTGCCGTGGTTATTTTTTGGTTTTATCGCTTGCCGCAAACGGGAAAGTCGCGCCAAACAAAGTTTTGGTCTGATTTTCCATCTGTTCCTGCATCTGAAGGAACAGGCCCTTGCTTTGCTCGATATAGTTACCCATGACGCCTTGCATCATGGGCCCTTGCACGCTCATGAATTGAGTCCACATCTCCGGGCTAAAGGGCTTGCCTTCGTACAGGCCTTTTGAGTTTTCGGTCAACTTGTTCTGGATGTCGATAAAAGCCTGAATGTTTTTTTCCAGATAGGAGCCCATCATCCCCTGCATCGCATGACCGTAATAGCGAATAATTTGCGACAAGGCGATACTGGAAAACATGGGCAAACCGTTCGACTCTTCTTCCAGGATAATTTGCAGCAGGATACTGCGCGTCAGATCATCCTCGGTCTTCGCATCGACTACCGTAAATTCTTCGTTGTCCAGAACCAGCTGCTTGACATCGGCCAAGGTAATATAGGCACTCGTTTGCGTGTCGTAAAGACGACGATTTGGATATTTCTTAATTAAGCGCTCTGCTGTCTTTTTTGCACTATTCATTGAAATTCCATTTTAACGCGTCGCAACGCGAATAACTCATTACTCATTAATTTCAAAAAAGCGAACATACGTTCACTTCAGCCGATTTTATTATAATGCGTGAAAACAAAGGATTATGCAATCTCCATCCGGCTTGTCTTATTTTTTGGACAAATATAATTTTATTGCGCCCGCACCTTGACATATCTGCCTGGAGCGGGCTCGATCGGGGGATATTTCTTTGAGCCCTGCTTGCCCGGGGGCGACACCTGTTTCCCGGCATGATCGGCCAAAAATGCAGCCCATTCCGTCCACCAGCTTCCGGGGCGTTCAGTTGCGCCTTGTAGCCAGGTATCGGGCTGACCGGGTAACGCTTCATTGGTCCAATAGTTGCGTTTACTCTTGGCCGGCGGATTGATTACACCGGCAATATGCCCGGATGCGCCTAACACAAAACGGTTTTGTTCCGGATTGTCGGGATTGATCAAACGGGTTGATGCAAAAGCGGCAGTCCACGGCACAATATGATCTTCGCGCGATGCATAAATGAAAGCAGGGGCATTAATTTTGGATAAATCGACCTTGTCTTCCGAAACCTTCAGCTTGCCCGGCACTTTAAGGCTGTCTTCAAGATAGAGATTGCGCAAATACCAGCAAAACATCGGCCCTGGCAAATTGGTGCTATCGGCATTCCAATACAGCAAATCAAACGCCGGTGGAATCTCGCCCTTCAGGTAATTCGATTTAACGTAACTCCAGACCAGGTCATTTGAACGCAAACTTGAAAAAGCCGACGCAAAGTCGTGTGCCGGCATCAAGCCGCCTTGCCCGATTGCCTGCTCGCGCAACGCTACCTGGGCCTCATCGATATACACTTCGATAACCCCGGTATCCGAAAAATCGAGTAACGACGTCAACAAGGTCAAACTGGCTACCGGCTTCTCGCCGCGCGCAAACAGAACTGCCAATGCGGCCGCCAGCATAGTGCCGCCGACGCAAAAACCGAGTGCATTGATCTGTTTCTGGCCGGATATCTCCTGTACCGCATGAATCGCCTTGATAACCGCATCTTCGATATAGTTATCCCAGGTTCGATCGCCGAGCGACGCGTCGGGATTGCACCACGACACCAGGAATACCGTGTGCCCCTGTGCAACCGCATAACGCACCAGGGAATTCTCAGGTTGCAGATCGAGGATGTAATACTTGTTTATGCAGGGTGGCACCAACAACAAAGGCCGCTCAAACACGGTTGCCGTCAACGGTTTGTACTGAAGCAGTTGAAACAGCGCATTCTCATACACAACCTGGCCTTCTGTAACGGCAACATTTCCGCCGACCTCAAATGCGGATTCATCGCTTTGAGAAACCTTGCCTTTTCGCAAGTCGGCCAGCATATTGATCATGCCCGCCGTCAAGCTCTCGCCCTTGGTGACCATGATTTTTTGCTGCGCCTCGGGATTGGTGGCCAGAAAATTGGCGGGCGATATCGCATCGAGCATTTGCTCGACAGCAAACTTCACTTTTTGCTTGACCCGGGCAGATGCCTGTATGCTATCAGCCAACTCCTTCAAAAATTGGCTATTCAACAGGTAAACGGCGGCATTGAATGCGCATAGCGGAGTCGATTGCCACGCTGCTCCGGTAAACCGCTTATCGGTAATGTGCGGAAGTTTGGAAGCCATCATATCCTGGCACAATGCCGAGAACTTCTGCAGGTAGTCGAATTGCAACTGACCCGCTACCGCAGGATCAATCAGCGCCGGGTCTATCAGTGTGCCCAACTCACCCGCTACGCTCATCGGCACACCAGGCATATATTGCTGTTTCAGCCGTTCCTTCGATGCAGAGTCGGCACGCTGCGCAATCCATGCCTGCGCAATTTCTTTGTAATCAACCGCTTTCATGCCGTTGGATAAAGTGTTTGTCGTCGCCATTGATAGCTTTATATAATGTTAAGCATACTCATTACCGAAAAATCGGTTACCTGAGCTATTTTATAATTGAAATCCACTTTTTTATTATTATTTTAATCGTATTATGCAGGCAAGCACGCAGATGCGGACACGTGATAAGGAGTAGGGAAAAGCTAAGCGCCTTCCGCCCACCAACGGCAACCTGCACCGGAAGGCTTTTTGCATCAGGTTATTGAGAAGTTACTCGATACTGCAGTTTGATAAAGATGTTGCGCAAACAGTGGGTACAGTTGCGCAACATCCCGTGCCACGAAAAACGCCTGTCACGTTCTAACTCACGACAATTTTTTTCCCTTGCTTTTTCGTCATTTTCGGCAATGTCAATTCCAGTACGCCATCCTGATATTTGGCAACCGACTGGGCTTCATCGATATCGTGTGCCAGCGTGAAGCTGCGATATTGCTTGCCGTAATAGCGCTCGCTTCGCACGACGGTTTTGCCTTCCTTCTCTTCGGTTTCCTTTTTCACCTCGGCGCTGATGGAAACCTGGTTTCCCTCGATATCGACCTTGATATCCTCTTTCTTTACGCCAGGTATATCGGCTTTAACCGTGTAATCCTTGTCGGATTCGGTCACTTCCACCTTGATGTGCGGATCCGCTTCAAATTCGCGCAAGGCAGGCATCAGGCGAAGGTCACGGAAAAAATCTTCAAATCCGCTAGGTTCGAAACGAGAAATGTTGCTAAAAGGGTTGAAACGCATTAGATTATTAGCCATCATTTTTCCTTGTCTGTGGCAATTTGCCGGTTAAAAAAATGCCCGAAATCACCCACGCTTTACTTGTGGCAGATGGATTTCAGCAACGGTAAATGAGGTGTTGAAAATAGAATAGCCGCCGCGTAGCAGGCCATGTTTGACAAAAATCAACGAGTGGCAAGAAAACGATAGTGGGCGGGAAACTACAGTCTCAGTCTTGGTAGGCTTCGACTGGAACGCTGATTTTGATCTCGTCGCTGATACCGGGAATATAGGCGACCATGCCAAACTCCGAACGTTTGACGGTCGCCGTTACTTCGCCCGCGCACGTATTTCTCTTGTTCATCGGATTGACCGCGCATTTGAAGCGTTTGACTGTTACCGTGAGGGGCCTGGTTACGCCGAGCAGGGTGAGCTGGCCCACTGCCGCAATAACTTTGTTGCCCTTATCAAAAGTTAACCTGGTCGATTTGAAACTGATTTTTGGATATCTCTTCACGTCAAACAGACGATATCCAGGAGAATCGGGTGTTTCCGTGCCGAAACCAAGGTTGAGTGTGGCAGTATCGATCTCATAGGTGACACTGCCCTTTCGCGCTCCAAAATCAAGCACGATCGTTCCGCCTGCCTTGTCAAAACGTCCGGTTTGCGTCGTAACGCCAAGATGGACGAATTCGAATGAAGGAATGCAATGTGCCGAGTCGAATATGTAGCGGTCGGCGGCAAATGCCGGCCCAGCGATCATGACTGAAAATGCAACCGTTATTGCAACCGGTAAAGCAGCGACGCCAACTCGCTGCCTTCCCGGTGCTGCCCACCGCAACAATGGCTCCAAAGCCACAATCAATTCCGATAGGACTCGACGGGAACGTTGATTTTAATTTCGTCGCTGACCGTTGGAATGTACTTGACCATACCGAAGTCGGAGCGTTTAATGTTTGCGGTTATGTCACCCGTGCACATGAATTTTTTATTAATGGGATTAGTTCCGCATGCGAAGTGATTGACTGTCACCTTGAGCGGCTTGGTTATGCCTAACAGGGTGAATTGCCCGTCTGCGGCGACGACCCTGTCGCCATCGAAAATGAGATTATCCGACTTGAAAGTCATGGTCGGAAATTTTTCGACATTGAATAAACCTTCGGAACTCACGTGTATGGTCCACGCCTTTGATCCCATATCCAGGGATTTCGTGAAGACTGTGAATTCAACGCTGCCTTTTTTTGCGGCCAGGTCCAATATCGCCTTCCCTTCCGCTTTGTCGAACCGCCCCCGCTGGGTCGTAAATCCCAAGTGCCCCACCTCAAATGCCGGGATCGTGTATTCCGAATCGAAAACGTAAGTTTCGGCAGAAAAAGCCGGTGCCGCCATGATCGCTGCAAATACGCTGGCCGCAAGAAATTTCATCATTGAAGTCTCCATTCGTCTGTTTGATGGTGCATAAACTTAATCCGGAAAAGCATGCAAGTAGGCGGCGATAGCTTCCTTGTTTTCACCTGTAAGCGGGTGCGTGATCTGCTCCATCGGCGTGCCGGGACGGCCCTGCGTATTCTGGAACACGTTGAGTTGCTTCACGATATAGTCGGCATGCTGATAGGCCAGGCGCGGAAATGCGCCGATGCCTTGGGCATTGGGCCCGTGGCATGCCATGCACTGAATAACATTTTGTTCCGGCACGCCTTTTTCGAAAATGTCTTTACCGGTCGCCAGCAGCTTGGCATCAACGACAGTGGCCGGTGACCGGCGAGGCGTTTGTTGCGAAAAATAGTCGGCCAGGCCGGTAATCTGATCGTCGGTCAGGTTATGGCTGATACCCCACATGTATTCGAAGCCAGCCGGGTCGGACCGTTGGTGGCTGCGGAAAGCCTTCAGTTGATTGACCAGATATTCCTGCTGTTGGCCGGCCAGTTTGGGGAAATTAGGCGAAATCGAATTACCGTCGATCCCATGGCAGTTCGAGCAAACCTGAGCCGCGGTCACAGCAGCAGAGATAGTCGGATTGCCCAGATCGCGCGAACGCTCGACATTGACGCAGCCTGAAGCCATCGCACCTAGTAGCACAGCCAATGCCAGCTGCATGCCTCTCATTTTGATCTCCCCCGGTACGCAACGTGAACAGGTTTCATTGATTTTTGTGTTTGTGCGGATCATTAGTATGCTCCCCACACATAGAAGAAGAATGTATTGTTGTCGCTGGGGCTCCTGCCATTGCCGTCATAATTGCTCGAGGAACCGTTGTATTGGGTAAACAGGTAATACTGGGCGCCTACCCGTACATTCTGGAGAGGCGTCCAGAAAACTTCAGGAATCCATATGCGCGTATTGGGCGTGCTGCCAACGCTGCCCAATGGCCCTGGCGCCATATACGCCCCTGCATCGGCGCTTCCGGTGACCGCAGCAAAACCCAGGCTGGCGCCGTAAGTGGCCTGATATACATAGGTTGCCTTCAAACGCAAATAATCCAGCGTATTTGAAGAGTTCGAATAAGGTCCCTGGTAATCAGGGTTCGCCACATTCCACAGTTCATCGTCGTAATGTTGATTTTCCCTGATGTAACTAAATTGCGCCGAGAACATATGCGGATCGAGGATGTATTGATACTGGCTGTCGACGCCTATATCGCGATAACGCGTGGTTGGGCCGGTGGTGTCTGGAGAATTGGCATAAATCTCGGTATTCATTCCAAACAGGCCGACCATCGCGCTATTGGCCCCCCAATCGCGGTTAAGCGCCAACCGCCAGTAGGGATTAAACTTCCCTTTTAACGCCGTCATGTCTGCGTCTGGAACTCCCTGGCTCAAGAAAGAAAATGCCCGATCGGACGTTCGATAACCGCCGATTTCGGCATAGACGGTATCGTTCCAATATATATACGCGTTCATGCCAGCCGTAACCGGCCCCAGTCCCAACATGACAGGCGTCGCGATGCCAGGAATACCGCTTGCATTGCTCGCGGGAACGTACTCGGGAACGCCGGTTGATCCGAACGCACTATTAAAGGTGTTCCACACGTCGGTCACGCCAGGATTGTTATTCAAGCTGGCGCCGACGATCAGGTCGCTGGTCTTATCGATAAAGCGGTCGGCATAGCGCAAATCGAATTGATCGGAACCGCTATGTCCGGTCCAGTGCTGATCGGCGCCGGACTGATGGTCATAGGCGTTATAGGTCCACTGTCCGAACAGGCCTACATTGTCAGTAATTTTGCCGCCGGCAAAAATACTGGCGGTGGTGAAATGCAATAACCCATTCTGTGGGAAATCGGCGTTGACGTCGCCAGACCCTGGGGTCTTGCTGTTGACGCTTGTCGACGAAACTGTCCCCATCACCGCCAGCGGCACATCGGCTCGGGCGCCCATGGTATAGCCGGTCAGCTTGAATTTTCTACCGTAAGGCGTAAGTTCCGGAAACTGCCCCCCGGCATGACAAGCGACGCAATTCTGGCCCGTTTGACGGGCAAATAATGGAATTGCCTGAACGCCCTCCACGGGCAGCATCGTCGCGATGATACCAAGAAGACCAAAAACCAGCGCCATCATGCGCGATCCCTTTCGCCCGTTTAATTTTGCAATACTAAGCATGTTTTGCCTTTCAACTCCAGGTTTTTAAGATTGTTGGCGAAAGAGTTTCAATGGTAGGAAGAAGTCAGCAAAAACGCAACCTGAAAACTTCGTTACTCAAAGTTTAAGTATTTAAACATAGTTGCGTATAATAGCAATTGATATAGATCAAGTTTTAGGGCCGGTTGTACCCCTTGGATTTGTACGTATTCGGGATTTCCTGTACATTGTCGGTATCTGCAATTGCATCAACAAAGAATATTGCATTTTGGTAACTTATATGAACCAACCTCTTCTCCACATTGCATCGCCCGCCTTGAATCTCAGCGCATTAAAAGCAGGCTGTGCCAATTGCAGCTTGCACCAGTTATGTCTGCCCATGGGCCTGGACGATGCAGACATGAACCGGCTTGACGAGATTATCGGCCGCCGCCGCCGTGTATCGAAAGATGAAAGTCTGTACCGTATGGACGATCCTTTCACGAACCTCTATGCAATCCGTTTTGGGCATTTCAAGACATCTCAGATCAATCCGAATGGCGAACAGCAGATTACCGGTTTCCAGATGGCTGGCGAATTGCTCGGAATGGATGCCATCAGCGCTGACCGGCACCACTGCGATGGCATTGCGTTAGACGATAGCGAAGTATGCGAAATCCCCTTTGCACGGTTGGAAGAACTATTCGGGCAAATACCGGCTCTCTTGCGTCATTTTCACCGGATTATGAGCCAGGAAATCACGCGCGAGCAAAATGTAATGCTGTTACTGGGAAACATGCGCGCCGAGCAGCGCTTTGCGGCGTTTCTGGTCAATCTGTCGTCGCGTTACGCGGCGCGCGGCTATTCTTCCACTTCTTTCCAGTTACGCATGTCCCGCGAAGACATCGGCAATTACCTGGGGTTGACCATTGAAAGCATCAGCCGGTTGCTATCCAACTTCAAGAAACAGGGTTGGCTTAAAGTCGACAAGCGCGAAGTGCAATTGCTTGATCCAGCCTTGTTAAAAGCGCTGGCTGCCGGCACCAAAAGCTGCAGCCCAATGTAATTTTTCGGTCTTTCGCACGGCCGATGTCAACGCAGTTCCCTACTCTCAACCCGGTGGGCGGTGTTATCCGCCACTGCGGACAGGTAATGCGTCAGCATGCTCGCCAACGCACAGGATATCCAGAAAAAGAAAAAACCGATAGTATAGGCAGCGATCGGCTGTAGCTCGGACTCGTCTCCGGAATTAAGTAGCTGAAGCGGATCGAATGTTGAAAAAAAACACCCCTCCGCGACGATGGCTACCAGAAAGGACGGCCACAGTATATTCATCATGGGTCGTAACATGCTTATCTCCTCCTCGATCAACGGCATCGGTACGATAAGGTTATATCGTCCACCATTATATTTTTATATTTTTTTATTCTCTCACAAAATGCACAGCTTGGCTGACAAAAGATAATTATTCAGCCGCTGGCGGGGGGGAGGGGGGGGGTGTGTGGGGGGTTTGAATACCCGCGGTTCAAAATACAGCGGGGGGAGAGAGGCGAAAGAGCAAGGAGAAAGCAGGATAAAAGAAAAAAAA